>JBIJAP010000361.1:0-3956 GCA_044345715.1 Rubrivivax sp. | reverse complement strand
GAAAGACCGCAACCGCGAGGCCGAGCAGCTGCTGCTGCGCACCGGCAACCCCTATGTGGCCGTGCCCGACGATCCGTCCGGCCGCGCGGGCATCGACTGGGGCGTGACGGGAACGCCCGAGACCTACTTGATTGACCGCGCCGGCGTCGTCCGCCTCAAGCACGTGGGCCCGATCGACCCGGCCGTGTGGGAGAGCAAGTTCGTGCCCAAGCTCAAGGAGCTGGGTTCATGACGCGCGGGCTGCTCAGGCAGGGGCTGCTGGCGCTGGGTCTGGCTCTGGGACTGGCTCTGGGGTTGATGCTGAGCCAGGCGGCCCGGGCCAACGAGCCCGCGCGGCCCACGGCCGTCACGCCGCCCATGGCGCAGCCGCTGTTCGCCGACGTGGCCATCGAAGCGCGCCTCACGACCCTGTCGCGCGAGCTGCGCTGCGTGGTCTGCCAGAACGAAGCCCTGGCGGATTCGCCAGCTGAGTTGGCGAACTCGATGCGTCAGGAAATCCGCGACCTGATGAAGGCCGGCAAGACCGACCAAGAGGTCATCGACTTCCTGGTCGCCCGTTACGGCGACTTCGTCCTGTTCCGCCCACCCTTCAAGCCCGTGACCTACCTGCTGTGGGTGGGGCCCTTCGTGTTTCTGGGCTTCGGTGCCCTGGTCTGGTTCGTGGCGCTGCGTGCGCGCCGCAACTTCAAGGGCGCCGCCGTGAGCAGCGAACAGCTCGCCACGGCCGCCCGTCTTCTGGAAGAGCGTTCATGAGTGAGTCGGGGTTCATCTTCGCCTTCTGGGCCCTGGCCGCGCTGGCCGTGCTGGGGGCCCTGGCGTTCGTGCTGCCCGCCCTGTGGCGCAACCACTCGATCGAGCGCGACAAAGCGGCTCGCCGGGAGATCAACCTCGCGCTGTACCGCGAGCAGATGAAGGACCTGAAGACCGAGCTGTCCGAGACGCCGATGTCGCAGGAGCAGTTCCTGGCCAACAAGCTCGAACTCGAAACGCGCGCGGCCGCCGACGCCCTGGTGCCCGAAGAAACCGCGCCCGCACCGGTGGCCAGCCGGCGGCTCGGCTTCGTGCTGGCCGGCGTGGTGCCGATCGCGGCCTTCGGCCTGTACTTCTGGCTCGGCAATCCCGCGGTGGTGACGGCCATCGCGCGCGGCGAAAGCCCCGTGGCCACAGCCGAGGCGCCGACGGCCGAAGACATTCAGGCGATGGTGCAGCAGATCGAGGCGCGCACCCAGGCCGAGCCGAACAACGGCGCCGCCTGGGAGGCCCTCGCCATGGCCCATGCGCTGCTGGCGCGCTGGCCCGAGGCCATGCAGGCCTACAAGCAGGCGCATCGCCTGCTGCCCGACAAGCCCTCGGTGATGGTCGGCTATGCCGAGTCGCTGGGGATGACGAACAACCAGGTGCTGTCCGGTCTGCCCATCGAGCTGGTCAGCAAGGCCCTGAAGACCGAGCCCGGCAACACCAAGGCGCTGGAGCTGTCGGTCATCCACGCCTACCAGGCACAGAACTTCGCGCAGGCGGTCGAGTTCCTCGATCGCTTGAGCCAGCACGTCGAGCCCGATTCGCCCTACGCCCGCGAGGTGGTGGCCATGCGGACCGATGCCCAGCGGCGCCTGCAAGGCGGCCCTGGCGCCGTGGCCGACGCCGCGCCCGCGGTGCAGGCCACCACCGGCGCCCAGGGGCCCGGCGGCACCGCCTCGGGCGCCGCCATCAGCGGCCGTGTCGAGCTGGCCGAGGCCCTCAAGGGCCGCATCGGCGCGCAGTACACGGTGTTCGTGCTGGCGCGTGCCGGCGAGGGCGGCCCGCCGCTGGCGGCGGTGCGCACGCCGATGGGCGCCTTGCCGCTGAGCTTCAAGCTCGACGACAGCCTGGCGATGATCCCGGGCAACGTGCTGTCGAAGCACCGGCAGGTGGTGCTGGTGGCCCGCATCTCGGCGTCGGGGAACCCGATCGCGCAGCCGGGCGATCTCGAGGGCCGGCTGGCCGACGTGGCCGTGGGCTCCCAGGACGTGCGGCTGCTGATCGACCGCGTGCTGCCGTAGTCGAGGCGGCGGTGCGGGCTGGCGGGTTCAGTGCGGCAGCCCCAGACCCACGGCGCTGATGCGCCCCTGTGCCACATCGCGCACCACGATCGTGGCACTGCCCAGTGGCACGCTGTCGCCGGCCACCGGCGGGCGGCGCAGGCTGTGTGCGATCCACTCCGCCAAGGGCAGTTCAGCCTGGGCCGGCACCGGCAGGCCGTAGAAGTCGCACACCTGCTGCACGGGCAACGCCGGGTCGAGCGCGAAGTCGCGGAAGACGGCGCGCACCGCACGTTCGTTGCCCGGGTCGGGCATGGCCACACCGAGCTTGCGCGCCGCCCAGCCGATGGTCGTGCCCTGCGTCAGCAGCGACACCAGCACCACGACGAAGGCCACGTTGAACATCAGCCCCGCCTGCGGCAGGCCGGCCAGCAACGGAAACAGCGCCAGGACGATGGGCACCGCGCCGCGCAGGCCCACCCAGCTGATGAACCATGTCTCCTGGGTGCTGAAGCGGAACGGCCACAGGCAGATCCACACCGCCACCGGCCGCGCCACGACGATGAGCACCAGCGCCACCGCCAGGCCCGGCAGCCAGCTCTCGGCCAGGTCGGACGGCGTCACCAGCAGCCCGAGCAACAGGAACATGCCGGCCTGCGCCAGCCACGCGTAGCCGTCCATCGCGGCCAGCGTGGGGGCCACGGCGGCGCTGGCGCGGTTGGCGACGATGAGCCCGAACAGGTACACCGCCAGGAAGCCCGAGCCGCCCAGCCAGCCCGTGGCCGCAAAGACCGACAGCCCGGCCGCGCCGATCAACAGCGCCAGGATGCCGCCGCCGGTGTCGCGCGCGGCCACCTGGCGCAGCAGCAGGGCCATCGCGAAGCCGGCGCCGACGCCCATCAAGGTGCCCAGCCCGAACTGCTCGACGAAGCTGCGGACGATGGTGACCCAGGCGCCGCCCTCCGCTCCGGCGGCAACCCCTGTGACGGCGAGCAGCGCGATGAAGGTCAGCGTCAGGTACACCGCCATCGGGTCGTTGACGCCGGATTCGATCTCGAGCGTGGCGGCGACCCGCTCGTTGAGCGCGACGCCCGAGCGGGTGAGCAGCGCAAACACCGCCGCGGCATCGGTGCTGCCGACGATGGCGCCCAGCAGCAGGGCCTGGCCCCAGTCGAGGCCGAGGAACAGCACCGCGGCGCCGGCCGTGATGGCCGCCGACACCAGCACGCCCACCGTGGCCAGCAGCGAGGCTGGCTTCAGGCCGGTGCGGAAGGTCGACGACGCCGTGCGCAGCCCGCCGTCGAGCAGGATGATGGCCAGCGCCAGGTTGCCAACCCAGAAGCTCAGCCGGTGGTCGTTGAACTTGTAGCCACCCGGGCCGTCTTCGCCTGCCAGGATGCCGGCCAGCAGAAACACCAGCAGGAAAGAAAAACCGATGCGCGCCGAGAACAGGCCGGCGAGCACACTGAAGAACACCAGACCCGCTGCAGCCAGCAGCGGCACGTTCACGAAGTCCATGCGGCCAGTATCTCAGCGGACCTCATGGCCCCGCCGTCGGCAGCCACTTGGCGTCAACGCGACATCAGGCTGCGCAGCCGGTACAGCGCCTCCAGCGCCTCGCGCGGGCTGAGCCCGTCGAGATCGATGCGCGAGAGCTCGGCCTCCACGGCGCTGGGCTCGGCGGCGGGTGCGGCAGGCGGCGCGGCAAACAGGTCCACCTGCTCGCGGCCCTGGGCGGCCTGGGCTTCCAGGGCCTCGAGCGTGGCGCGGGCCTGGCGCACCAGCCCTGCCGGCATGCCCGCCAGACGTGCCACCTGCACGCCGTAGCTGCGGCTGGCGGGGCCGGGTTCGAGCTGGTGCAGGAAGACGATGTCGTGGCCACTTTCCACCGCGCCCACGTGCAGGTTGACGGCGCGCACATGCCGGGCCGGGAACTCG
>JBIJAP010000032.1:0-14638 GCA_044345715.1 Rubrivivax sp. | reverse complement strand
AGGAGCCAGCGCGGTCGAGCAGCGCGCGGCGCAGCGACTCGACACGACGCGCGGGCCCCGGCAGCACGTCGGCAATGTGCTCGGGCAGCAGCCAGGCAGAGAGCATGGACGGGGACGTCGTTAAAAGCCGCATTGTAGGCGCGGGCCCTGCCCTCGCCGGCCGCGCCACAGCCACGAAATCGCTCAGATCCAGACCAGCAGCGACAGCAGGCCCACACCCAGGCTGATGAGCCCGATGAATCGGATCTGGCCGTCACTCATCTGCGTGGCGCGCTCGAACATCGAGCGCCAGCCGCGCGGGTTGAGGAAGGGCAGCAGTCCTTCGGCGATCAGCATCAGCGCCATGGCGCCGAGCAGCGCGTCGGCCATGGCGGCGCGGTCGGTGACGGAGCGCGGAGCGAGGCCTCAGCGCGCGGGCGTGTTGCCCCGCATCGCCTTGAAGAACTCGGACGACGGGTCGAGCACCATCACATCCGACTTGCTGCGGAACGTGGCCCGATAGGCTTCGAGGCTGCGATAGAACTGCGCGAACTGCGGGTCGCGGCCAAAGGCCTCGGCGTACAGGGCCGACGCCTTGGCGTCGCCCTCGCCGCGGATCTTCTGCGCGTCGCGGAAGGCCTCGGCGATGATCACCTCGCGCTGGCGGTCGGCGTCGGCGCGAATTTTCTCGGCCTCGGCCGCGCCAGTGGCGCGCAACTCGTTGGCCACCTGAAGCCGCTCGGACTGCATGCGGCGGTAGACCGAGTCGGTGATGTCGGCGACGAAGTCGACCCGCTTGATGCGCACGTCGAGAATCTCGATACCGAAGGACTTGGCTTCGTCGGCCAGACGCGTGCGCACGTCGTTCATGACCTTGTCGCGCTCGGTGGCCAGCACGTCCGTCACGTTGCGCTTGGTGATCTCCTCGTTGAACGCCGCCTGCACCACGGGGGCGAGCCGGGCTTCGAGATTGCGGAAATCGACACCGTTGTTGCGGATGAACTGGCGCGGTTCGGCGATGCGCCACTTGATCAGCCAGTCGATGACCAGGCTCTTCTTCTCGGCCGTGAAGATGGGGCGTGTCTCGGGGCTGTCGAGCGTCTGCACGCGGCGGTCGAGGAAGACGACGTTCTGGAACGGCGGTGGCAGCTTGAACTTCAGACCCGGCTCGGTAACGACCTCGCGGATCTCGCCCAGCGCGTAGATCACGCCGACCTGGCGCTGGTCGACGACGAAGAGCGTGCTCGAGGCGGCCAGCAGCAGCGCAACGATGAGGCCAAGGGTGGCGGCGATCTTGTTCATGGTGTGTGCGTGTCGCTTGTAAGGTCAGCGGCCTTCGCGCTCGCGCGAGCGGGCGTCGGCGCGCGAACGGATGTCGGCGCCCGGAGCCGCCGCCGGTTCGGCCGCACTCGGCGGCGTGGCCACCGAGGTGGGCTGCTGGGCTGGTGCCGCCACAGGTGCGCCCGCCTGCTGCAGCAGGCGGTCCAGCGGCAGGTACAGCAAGTTGCTGCCGCTGCGGCTGTCGACCATGACCTTGCTGACGTTGGCGTAGACCTGCTGCATCGTCTCGATGTAGAGGCGGTCGCGTGTGACGCCCGGCGCCTTCTGGTACTCGGCAAGCACCGAGCGGAAGCGTTGCGCATCACCTTCGGCCTGCGCCACCACGCGCGAGCGGTAGCCCTCAGCCTCTTCCATTAGGCGCGATGCCGTGCCGCGGGCCTTCGGGATGACGTCGGAGGCGTAGGCCTGGCCTTCGTTCTTGAAACGGTCGCGGTCGGCGGTGGCCTTGAACGCGTCGTTGAAGGCGGCCTGCACCTGTTCAGGCACCTGCACGCTCTGCAGGTTGACATTGGCCACGGTGATGCCGGCCTTCAGGCGGTCGAGCTGCGCCTGGATCGCCCCCACCAGCTCGACGGCGATGGCGTCGCGCTGCTCGTACAGAACGAGATCGACGCGGCTCTTGCCGACGATCTCGCGCACCGCGGTTTCAGCGGCCATCACCACGGCCTCGTCGGCCCGGTTGTTCTCGAACAGGTAGGCCCGCGCGTCGGTGCGCCGGTACTGCACGGTGAAGCGGATGTCGACGATGTTCTCGTCTTGCGTCAGCATCGACGAATCGCGCAGGCCGGTGGCCTGCACCACGCCGCTGCGGCCCACCTCCACCGACTGCAGCTGCGACACCGCCACTGTCTCGTGGGCCTGCACCGGGAAGGGCAGCCGCCACTGGAAGCCGGCGTCCTTGGTCTGGCTGTACTTGCCGAAGGTGGTGACGACAGCCTGCTGGCCTTCCTGCACGATGTAGAAGCCGCTGCCCCCCCAGATCACCACCGCCACGCCGGCAATGAGAACGGCTCCGATACCGGCGCTCTTCATGTCGGGCTGGTAGCCACCGCCGCCACCGCCGCCGGTGCCGCCGCCATCGGGCCGGCCGCCGCGGTTGCCACCACCGCCCTTGCCGCCGAACAGGCCGGAGAGCTTGCGGTTGAAGTCGCGCCAGAGTTCATCGAGGTCGGGCGGGCCGTCGTTGCGGTTGTTGAACACCAGCCCGTCGGTCGTGCCGGCCGTTCGGGCGGCGGGCCCGGTGCGGCGCTGAACCGCGGCTCGTGCCAAGGCACCCAAGGCGGAAGCGACCTCGGTCAGGCGAGCGCCGAAGCCGGATTCAGGGGTGCCAGCAAAGTGGCTGGAGGTGTTGCGAGCAGGATCACGCATGGGACTGCGTCCGTTTGTTCGTGTGAGTGTCAACCGCGGACGATAGCGCCTCGGTGGTGTCAGCAACGGCGGCAAGGCCGTTCGTTGCCGCTGCGTGGCCGCCATGGGCCAGGGCCTGCGCCGCGATGGCCCGGCGCAGCGCCGGCAGGCCCTGGCCCGTGACAGCGCTGACGAACACCCGCGCCCGGCGAAGCCCGGCGTGGTGTTCGATCCAGTCCTGAGGCTCGCGCGGCTGGCGCGAGGCCTCGATGAGATCGCATTTGTTGTAGACCAGGATCTGCGGCACCGAGGCCGCGCCGATCTCGGCCAGCACCCGCTCGACTTCGGCCATCTGCTCGTTGAGCACAGGGCTGGCGGCATCCACCACATGCAGCAGCAGATCGGCGTCGGCGGCCTCCTGCAGCGTGGCCTCGAAGGCCTCGACCAGCTTGTGCGGCAGGTCGCGAATGAAGCCCACGGTGTCGGACAGCGACACCTGGGCCTGCGCCTCGCCGAGCCAGAGTGCTCGCGTGGTGGTGTCGAGCGTGGCGAACAGCTGGTCGGCGGCGTAGCTGCGCGCCTTGACGAGCGCGTTGAACAGCGTGCTCTTGCCGGCGTTGGTGTAGCCCACCAGCGAGATGCGGAAGGTGCCGCGGCGCTCGCGTGCCTTGCGCTGGGTGCCGCGCTGGCGCTTAACCTTCTCGAGCCGTTCCTTCACCTGCTTGATGCGGTCGCCGATCATGCGGCGGTCGAGCTCGATCTGCGCTTCGCCGGGGCCGCCGCGCGTGCCGATGCCGCCTTGTTGGCGCTCGAGGTGGCTCCAGCGCCGCACCAGCCGTGTGGCCTGGTACTGCAGCCGGGCGAGTTCGACCTGCAGCTTGCCTTCGTGGCTTTGCGCGCGCTCGGCAAAGATGTCGAGGATGAGGCCCGTGCGGTCGGCCACCGGCACGCCGAGGTGGCGCTCGAGGTTGCGCTGCTGCGCCGGGCTCAGCGCCTGGTCGAAGATCACACCATGGGCTTCGGTGGCAGCCACGAGCGACTTGATCTCGTCGGCCTTTCCGCTGCCCACGAACAGGGCCGGGTCGGGCGAGCGGCGCCGCGCCGTGACGCGTGCCACCACGGCATCGCCGGCCGAGGCGGCGAGCAGCGCCAGTTCATCGAGCGCAGGATCGAAGGCATGCCCCGAACCCAGGTCGACGCCCACCAGCACCGCACGGGTGACGCCGGGCGCAGAGTGCACGACAGGCACGCCGCTGGGCAGGCCCGTGAGGATGCTCGTGTCGATCGCGGGTAGACCGTCGGCGGTAGTGGCCCGGTTCAAGGCTGAGTTCAGGCCTGCTCGCCGGGTTCGTTGGCGTGGAAGTTCACGGCGCGACTCGGCACCACGGTCGAGATGGCGTGCTTGTAGACCATCTGCGTCACGGTGTTGCGCAGCAACACGACGTACTGGTCGAACGACTCGATGTGGCCTTGCAGCTTGATGCCGTTGACGAGGTAGATCGACACCGGCACGTGCTCCTTACGAAGCAAGTTCAGGAAGGGGTCCTGCAAGAGTTGGCCTTTGTTGCTCACGATATGTTCCGTGTTGGAAGACGACAGGAGTCCACGTTATCACAGGGCAAGCCCCTAGGGCGGCATGCGGCGATCTGTGTCAATCGCCCCGTTCGTCGAACGGGTTCTTGGCCGAGCGCACCTCGATGCGGATAGGGGTGCCGACAAGCTTGAAGTGCTCGCGCAGCCGGCCTTCGAGGTAGCGCTTGTACTGGTCGGTGACGTGCTCGAGCGCGGTGCCGTGGATGATGACGCGCGGCGGGTTCATGCCGCCCTGGTGGGCATAGCGCATCTTCGGCCTGAAGTGCCCAGCGCGCCGGGGGGCCTGGTGCTCGGCGGCCTCGTGCACCAGCCGCGTCAGCACGGGCGTGCTCATCTTCACCGTGGCCGAGGCATGGGCCTGCAGCAGGGCCTTCCACACCGCGCCCAGGCCTTGGCGGCGGATGGCCGAAATGTGCAGCACCGGTGCGAACTTCAGGAAGGTCAGCCGCGTCTCGATGCTGCGCTCGAGCTGCTGGCGCTGATAGGCGTCGGTGGCGTCCCACTTGTTGACGGCGATCACCACCGCGCGGCCCGACTCCAGGATGTAGCCGGCGATATGCGCGTCCTGGTCCGAGATGCCCAACGTGGCATCGACCAGCAGCAGCACCACGTTGGCCTCGGCGATGGCCTGCAGCGTCTTGACGACGGAGAACTTCTCGATCGCCTCGAAGACCTTGCCCTTGCGGCGCAGGCCCGCGGTGTCGATCAGATCGAAGCGGCGACCGTCCTTCTCGAAAGGCACGTGGATGGCGTCGCGCGTGGTGCCGGGCTGATCGAAGGCCACCAGGCGCTCTTCGCCGAGCCAGGCGTTGATCAGCGTGCTCTTGCCGACGTTGGGGCGCCCGGCCACGGCCAGCCGGATGGGGCGATCGGGGTCTTCGGTCTCGGCGGCGTCATCGTCTTCCTCGTCGCCGAAGTCGAAGGGCTCCAGCGCCGCCTCAAGCAGGCTGCGGATGCCCTGCCCGTGCGCTGAAGAAATCGGCAGCGGCTCGCCGATGCCGAGCTCGTGGAATTCGCCCAGCGCCGGCGAGTCGACCATGCCTTCGGCCTTGTTGGCTGCCAGCAGCACGCGCTTTTGCTGCTGGCGCAGGAAGCGGGCGATGTCGTGGTCTTGTGCCGACAGCCCGGCGCGCACATCGACGACGAAAACCACCAGATCGGCCTCGGCCACCGCCTGCTTGGTCTGCTTGGCCATCTCGGCGACGACGCCTGTGGGCTTGTCGGGCTCGAAGCCGCCGGTGTCGACGACGATGAACTCGCGCCGGCCGAGCTTGGCATCGCCGTAGTGGCGGTCGCGCGTCAGGCCGGCGAAGTCGGCGACGATGGCGTCGCGGCTCTTCGTGATGCGGTTGAAGAGCGTGCTCTTGCCGACGTTGGCGCGCCCGACGATGGCGATGACGGGCTTCATCGGGGCTGCGAAACCCGGCGCAGAGGCCGGAACGAGACGCGCATCAGTTCGGCCATCAGTTCGGCCGGAAGGCAAACAGGTTGCCGCCCGCCGTGGTGACGACCAGCGTCTGCCCCGCCACCACCGGCGTGCCGATGATCGGCTGGCCATCGGTGGGCAGGCGCAACTGCGGCTCGCCGGTGTCGGCGGCCAGGAAGTGCACGAAACCCTCGCGGTCGCCGAAGACGACGACAGGCCCGATCGCGACGCCGCCGCTGAAGCCGCGGTTCAGGAACTGCTCGTTCGTCCAGAGCACGTCGCCGGTGGTGGCGCGCCAGGCGGTCACGCGGTCGCTGGCGTCGGCGCCGAACACGCGCTCGGCGTCACCGGCCAGGGCCTTGGTGCCACCCGTGTTGCGCGACCACAGCGTGGCCCCGCGTGCGGCATCGGCACAGCCGACGGCGTTCTGGAACGCACGCATGCAGACACGGTCACCGACGCGAATCATCGGGCCGACGAGGTCGGCCAGGCGCTCGACTTCGTTGCTGCCCCGCGGCGTGGCGATGGCGGCTTCCCACTGCAGCGTGCCGCGCAGCGGATCCACGCCCGCCAGGCGCGGGCCCTGGGCCACGAGCAGCGTGTTGCGGAAGGCGCCCACGACACTGGGCTGCGCCAGGGTCAGCGGATCGTTCGGCCGCTGCAGCACCCACAGGCGCCGGCCGTCGACGGCATCGAAGGCATGCACCGCGCGGTCGACGCCGAGCACGAATACGCGCTCGCCGGCCACCAGCGGCGGCGTCACCACGCTGGCGGGCACGCGCGCGCGCCAGACCTCGCGACCGCGGTCGAGGGTGACGACCTCGTTGTCACGCGTCACCACCGCCGTGAAGCGGCCGTCGTGGCCGACACCGGCCGACAGTTCGGCACCGACCGGCCAGCGCCACCACAACTCTCCGGTGTCGGCCTTGTAGGCCTGTACATCACCCCAGGTCGAGGCCACGACAACGAGCCCATCGCGCACGGCGGGCACGAGCGGAAAGTCGATGCGGCCGATGCCGGCCTGCCAGACCAGCCGTCCGGCGATCTTGGGCGTCAGCGGCTCAAGTGGCTTGGGCTTGGGTCCGTCGGCCGCACAGCCCGCCAGCAGCGTGGCGGCCAGGGCCAGCAGCGCTGCACGCACGCGCCAGGTCCTCACTTTGATGCCCCCGTGGCCGGGGCCGATGCCGCAGCGGCAGCCGCCACACCGACCGGGCTGCCCAGCGCGGCCAGCTTGGCCTCGACGAAGCGTCGGTAGTCAACCTTGTCACTCATCGCAGCGTGTGCCCGCTGGTACGCGGCCACGGCCTCGGGCGCCTTGCCCTGCAGCACGAGCACGTCGCCCTGACGGTCGGCGCGCAGCGCCTCGTAGGCGGCCGGCACCGGCTCGGCCAGCAGCTTCGTGGCCTCATCGAAGGCCTTGGCCTCGGCCAGCACAGCGGCCAGCCGCAGGCGCGCCATCGCCTTCAGGTCCGCATCGTCGACCGTGCTCACCACCCAGCCGAGGCTGGCCTTGGCGGCGTCGGGCTGGCCCTTCTCGGCCTGCAGCTTGCCGGCCAGCAGCGCGCCTTGCGCGGCGAAGACGGTCTTGGGGAATCGCTGCTGCAGATCGGCCATCACGCGGCCGACCTTCTGCAGGTCGCCCGCCGTGGCCGCACGGTCGAGCTCTTCGTACATGGCTCCGGCCTCCAGCCCCTGCTGGGCCTGGCGATGCTGCCAGTAGCGCCAGCCGGCGAAAGCGCCGAGCGCGACGATGAGCGTCCAGGTGATCAGGTTGCCGTAGGACTTCCAGAACGCCTTGAGCGAGTCGAGTTGCTCCTGCTCTTGCAGGTCGAGATTGGTGGCCATCGTGCGTGTCGGGAAGCGCCGCGCAGGGCCATGGTGCCCACGCTGGCAAAGCCGCGGATTATGCGGGCAGCAGGTCTTGGGCCCAGGAAAGAGCCGCAGCGAGTGCGGCCGCGCGCTGGGGCGCGGCAGCGTCGCGCAGCGACTTGATAGCCACTTCGCCCCGCGCCAGCTCGTCGGGGCCGAAGATCAGTGCGTGGCGGGCACCGCTGGCGTCGGCCCGCTTGAACTGGCTCTTCAGGCTGCCGCCGCCGGCGTGCAGCACCACCGCCACGCCAGCGGCGCGCAGCGTCTCCAGCAGCGGCATCACGGTTGTCAGCGGCACGCCCTCGGCCACCACGGCGTAGGCATCGGGGGCTTGCGGCGGCGGGTTCAGGCCGGCGGCCTCGAGCAGCAGCAAGAGCCGCTCGATGCCGAGGCCGAAGCCCACGCCCGGCGCCGGCTTACCGCCGAGCTGCTCGATCAACGTGTCGTAGCGCCCGCCACCGCATACCGTGGCCTGCGAGCCCAGCAGCGGCGTCACCCACTCGAAAACCGTGAGGTTGTAGTAGTCCATGCCGCGCACCAGGCGCGGGTTGATGCGGTAGGCCAGGCCGGCGGCGTCGAGCACGGCGCGCACGCCGTCGAAATGGGCGCGCGAGACCTCGCCGAGGAAGTCGATGAGCCGCGGCGCGCTGTCCACCACCGGCGCCATCGCCGGGTTCTTGGTGTCCAGGATGCGCAGCGGGTTGCTGTGCAGGCGGCGCCGGGCGTCGTCGTCCAGCAAGCCGGCATGGGCTTCGAGGTGGGCGATCAGCGCCGCACGGTGCGCCAGCCGCTCGGCCGGCTGGCCGAGGCTGTTGATCTCGAGCGTGACCTGTTCGCCCTCCTTCAGGCCGAGCTCGCGCCACAGCGCGCGCAGCATCAAGATGATCTCGGCGTCGACATCGGGCCCGGCGTGGCCGAAGGCCTCGACGTCGAGCTGGTGGAACTGCCGGTAGCGGCCCTTCTGCGGCCGCTCGTGGCGGAACATCGGGCCCATCTGCCACACGCGCAGCGGGCCGTTGTAGAGCGCGTTGTGCTCGACGATGGCGCGCACCATGCCCGCGGTGGCCTCGGGGCGCAGCGTGAGCTGGTCGCCGTTCATGCTGTCGGTGAAGGAGTACATCTCCTTCTCGACGATGTCGGTGACTTCGCCCAACCCGCGCACAAACAGCGCCGTCGGCTCGACGATGGGCGTGCGGAAGGCCTTGTAGCCGTAGCGCTGCAGCAGGCAGCGCACGACGTCTTCGAACCACTCCCAGCGCGCCGAGTCCGGCGGCAGGATGTCGTTCATGCCCTTGATGGCTTGCAGTTTGTCGGCCATGGGATCAGGAGTCAGCACCCGTTCGCGCTGAGCTTGTCGAAGCGCCGGGTCGGGAGATACAGGGCTTCGACAAGCTCAGCCCGAACGGAACAGCAAAGGTGCGCGGGTGTCGGTCAATGCACCGCGGTCACGCTGCCGAAGCGCTTCTCGATGTAGTCCTCGACGATGCGGTGGAACTCCTGCGCGATGCCTTCGCCGCGCAGCGTCATCGCCTTTTGGCCATCGATGAACACCGGCGCGGCCGGCGCCTCGCCGGTGCCCGGCAGGCTGATGCCGATGTCGGCATGCTTGCTCTCGCCGGGGCCGTTGACGATGCAGCCCATCACCGCCACCTTCATGTTCTCGACACCGGGGTAGCGTTCCTTCCACACCGGCATCTGCGCGCGCAGGAAGTCGTCGATCTGCTTGGGGTTGAAGTTGCGCAGGCCCAGGCTCTGCAGGATCTCGAGCGCCACCACGACCTCTTGCGTGCGCGCCTCGCCCGGCTGCGGCGTCAGGCTCACGCGGATGGTGTCGCCGATGCCCTCTTGCAGCAGCACGCCCAGGGCGGTGGCGCTGGCGACCGTGCCCTTGGTGCCCATGCCAGCCTCGGTGAGGCCGAGGTGCAGCGCGTAGTCGCAGCGCTTGGCGAGCGCGCGGTAGACGCTGATGAGGTCCTGCACGCCGCTGACCTTGCAGCTGATGATGATGTGGTCGGGGTTCAGGCCGAGCTCGCGCGCGTAGTCGGCCGAGCTCAACGCGCTCTGGATCAGCGCCTGGTACATCACCTGCTTCGCATCGAGCGGCTGGCGGCGCTGGGCGTTGGTGTCCATCAGCGAGGCCAGCAGCTCCTGGTCGAGGCTGCCCCAGTTCACGCCAATGCGCACCACCTTGTCCAGTCGCGCCGCAACCTCGATCATCTGCGCGAACTGGCGGTCTTTCTTGTCGCCCTTGCCGACGTTGCCCGGGTTGATGCGGTACTTGGACAGCGCTTGCGCCATCGCTGGGTAGTCGGTCAGCAGGCGGTGGCCGTTGTAGTGGAAGTCGCCCACCAGCGGCACGGGGATGCCCATGCGGTCGAGCTGCTCGCGGATGTAGGGCACGGCCTCGGCAGCCTCGGGCGTGTTGACGGTGATGCGCACCAGCTCGCTGCCGGCTTGCGCGAGCTCCTTCACCTGGATGGCCGTGCCCACCGCATCCACCGTGTCGGTGTTCGTCATGCTCTGCACCCGCACCGGCGCATCGCCACCGATCGTGACGACGTGATCACCCCAGCGCACGCGGGCCTGGCGGGAGCGCCGCGCCGCAGGGGCGGCGGCTTCGATCAGATCGACGGGGTCTTCGGCATTCATCTCGGTGGCGGCGCCGCAGGGCGCTTCAAGGCAGCAGGAGGCGGGCCACATTGTCGCGGCTGCGCGCCACCAGGTCGACAGGCTTGCCGCGGAAGACCAGATCGGTGGCCGCGGCATTGCCGATCACCAGCGCCAGCGGCGGCGCGCCGTCGAGGCCGACCTGCTCGCCGGGCTGCACGATGCGCGACAGCAGCGGGCCCCCGCGGCCGTCGCGGACCTCGATCCACGAGGCCTCGCGCACGCGGAGCTGCAGCGCGCCGGTGGCAGCAGGTGGTGCCGGCCCGGCGCCTGCCGGCGGCGCCGCGAACACGGTTTCGACGGCGGCCGCAGCGGGCGCGGCCGTCGCGCGGGCCAGCGGGCTGGCCAACGAGGTGGCGGCGGCCGAGGCCACGGCCGGCGCCGAGGCAGCCGCAGAGGCGGCCAACGGCACCGCAGACGCTGCCGGCACCGCGCTGACCAGATCGGCGGCCGGCACGGCCACCGGGGCAGGCGTGGCCGGCAAGGGCGTCGGCGCCAGAGGACCATCGCGCCAGCCGTCCAGCGGCACGAAGTACAGCGCCACGGAGGCCACGAGCAGCAGCGCGGCCGCCCAGAACATCGGCTTCATCGCAAAGGCCGACAAGGGCGATTCGCCGCGCGGCCTGGCCATGCGCGCCGCGCTCTCGCGGTAGGGCTCGTTGATGCCTGCATCGGGGGGAAGCAGCGGCTGCAGGCCGGCGGCGGGCAGACGCTCGAGCACCGGGCGCGGGTCGATCTTCAGCGTGCGGCAGACGGTCTGGGCCAGCGCACGGGCGAAAGTCGCATCGTGCAGTTCGCTCAGGCGGTTGGCCTCGAGTGCCTCGAGCTTGCGGGGCGAGATCTTGATCGAGGCCGCCAGCGCGGCGATGTGCAGGCCTTGCTTCTCGCGCGCGGCGCGCAGCAAGGCGCCCGCGGTCGGGGCGGCGTTCGGTGCGGCGTCGGGCGAGGGACCGGTATCGGCATTCACGGCAGTCGGGTCCTTGTCTGCGGTGTCGGCGGGCGGCGGCTAGTCGTCGAAGCGGCCGCGCTCGAAGCCCAGCGTCTCGGGGGCCTGCGGGAAGCGCTCACGCAGCTTGCGGCCATAGTCTTGCAGCGCCGTGGTGTCGCCAAGGCGGCGCTCGATGCGGGCAGCCAGCCACAGGCTTTGCGCGTTCACCTGCTCGGGTACGGCATTGATGCGGCCGACATAGAACCGGGCACGCTGCAGCTCGCCCCGGCGCAGCAGCACCTCGGCCAGGTTGAAGGCGGTCACCGGGCTGGTGGGGTCGAGCTCGTAGCTGCGCGAGAGCGAGCGCTCGGCCTCGGCCCAGCGCCCGGCACGCGCCTGGCAGGCGCCCTTGGCCATCCAGCTGCGCGCCACGCCGTCGTAGCGCGGCACGGCGATGGCGCGGTCGAACGCGGCCTCGGCCTCGGCCCAGCGGCGTTCGTTGCAGAGGAACCAGCCTTGGTTATGGATCAGGCCCGCGTCGCCGGGCGACAACTGAATCGCGCGCTGGAACGAGGCCTCGGCACCGACGCCGTCGCCCATGGCCGCCATGACCAGGGCGCGCAGCCCGATGGCCTCGGGCATGTCGGGGCGGGCGAGCAGCGCCTGGCGGATCTCGTCGAGCGCGATCTGGTTCTGACCGCGGGCAAAGTACAGGCCCGCCAGCTCGAGCCGGGCCTGTGCCCGGCGTTCCGGATCGGCCGCATTGGCGGCCGGGGTGGGCACCACGCTGCCGTCGGACGTGGTGGTGGTGGTCGTGGTGCAACCGGCAAGCGCGACCAGTGCCGCGGCGGCCAGGAGCCCGACGAGCCAACCCGGCAGCCGCCTCATGTGCCGGCCTGCTGCGGCACGATCTCGAACACCGCGCGCCGCTGGCTCAGGCGTTCGCGGGCCTGGGTGCGGTCCTGCACTTCGCCGGCCAGCTGGCCGCAGGCGGCGTCGATGTCGTCGCCGCGGGTCTTGCGCACAGTAGTCACGATGCCGGCCTCCTGCAGCCGTTCGGCGAAGGCCTGCACACGTTCGCGCGGCGAACGGTGCAGGCCCGATGCCGGGAACGGGTTGAACGGGATGAGGTTGAACTTGCACGACACCGCACCGATGGCCCGCGTGGCCTCGGCGCGGCCCTTGACCAGCGCCACCAGTGCGTCGGCGTGGGCCGGGCTGTCATTGACGCCGTCGAGCATGCAGTACTCGAAGGTGATGAAGTCGCGAGGCGCGGCTTCAAGGTAACGCTGGCAGGCGGCCATCAGCTCAGCCAGCGGGTACTTGCGATTGAGCGGCACGAGGTTCTCGCGCAGCGTGTCATCGGGGGCGTGCAGCGACACCGCCAGGGCCACCGGGCAGTCGTCGCGCAGGCGGTCGATCATCGGCACCACGCCAGAGGTGCTGACGGTGACGCGGCGGCGCGACAAGCCGTAGGCGTGGTCGTCGAGCATCGTACGCAGCGCGGGCACGAGGGCGCTGTAGTTCTGCAGCGGCTCGCCCATGCCCATCATCACGACGTTGTCGATCCGGCGCTCGGCCGCGCGTCCGGACTCCACGGCGGCGGCTCGCAGACGATGCTCGGCAAACCAGAGCTGCGCCACGATCTCGCCGGTCGTGAGGTTGCGGCTGAAGCCCTGGTGGCCGGTGCTGCAGAAGCGGCACCCCACCGCACAGCCGGCCTGCGAGCTGACACACAGCGTGCCGCGGTCGACCTCGGGGATGTAGACGGTCTCGACGGCGTTGCCGGCGCCCACGTCGAACAGCCACTTGACGGTGCCGTCGGCCGAGCGGTGCTCGCTCAGCAGGGCCAGGCCCCGCACCTCGGCGCGCGTGGCAAGCTTGTCGCGCAGCGAACGCGCCAGGTCGGTCATGGCCTCGAAGTCCGAGGCCCCGCGCTGGTGGATCCAGCGGTACAGCTGCGTTGCGCGGAAGCGCTTCTCGCCCAGGCCTTCGCAGAAGGCCGTGAGGCCCTCGCGATCGAGCTCAAGCAGATTGACGCTGGCGTCCACGCGAGCCGTCTTGCGCCGGGTTCAGCGCGAGTAGACGTTCATGCCGGGGAAGAAGAACGCCACTTCGACGGCGGCCGTCTCGGGCGCGTCGGAGCCGTGCACGGCGTTGGCGTCGATGCTGTCGGCGAAGTCCGCACGGATGGTGCCCTTCTCGGCCTTCTTGGGGTCGGTGGCGCCCATCAGCTCGCGGTTCTTGGCGATGGCGCCCTCGCCTTCGAGCGCCTGGATCATCACCGGGCCGCTGATCATGAAGCTGACCAGGTCGTTGAAGAAGGGACGCGCCTTGTGCACGGCGTAGAAGGCCTCGGCCTCGCCACGCGAGAGGTGAACCATCTTGGCGGCCACGACCTTGAGGCCAGCGCCTTCGAAGCGGGCGTAGATCTGGCCGATGACGTTCTTGGCCACTGCGTCGGGCTTGATGATGGACAGGGTGCGTTCGATGGCCATGATGAAAAGTTCTCCTGAATCAATGACTTGGCAAAGTTTTCGATTGTAGCGGGTGAACCGTGACGTTTTAACCGCGCGGGCCGCCGCCGCCCGGGCCACCACCCCGCTTGCCGCCGCCACCGCGCTTGCCGCGGTTGCCGCCCGCAGGGCCGCCTGGCGCGCCACCCGGGCCGCCGGCACGGCGCGGCCGGGGGCCACCCCCTCCACCGCCGCCGCCACCACCGCCCCCGCCGCTGCGCGGGCCACCCTTGCCACCCTTGCCCTTGCGGTGGAAGGCATTGGCGCCGATGTAGCCCACCGCCGTCTGCATCGGATCGGGGATCTTGTCGGGGTCGGCGGCGAGCGGCTTCTTGCGGTTCTGGACGGCGCGCTTGTCGTAGGTCTGCTGCAGCGGGTTCGGGATCGGGCCGTCTTCGGGCATGTCCCGGTCGGCGCGGTCGCCGGCGGCGGCGCGCTTGTCGTAGGTCTGCTGCAGCGGGTTCGGGATCGGCCCATCGTCGGGGATGTCGGGCCGCTGCTTGTTGTCCTGCTGCAGCGCGCGCTTGTCGTAGGTCTGCTGCAGCGGGTTCGGAATGAAGCCGGTGTCGAGCTCGTACTTCGCCATCGCCTTCGGGCTGCGCTCGGGCTTGGGGCCGCCGCCCTTGCGCAGCGTGCGATCGAGCGAGGTCATCAGCGGCGACACGTTCGGCGGCGGCTGCTCGAAGCGGTCGGCCTGGTCGGCGCGCGGACCGCGTTCGGGAACACGTTCGTTGCCGCGGTCGGGGCGGGGCTCACGGCGCGGGATCTGGCGCGGGTTCTGGCGCGGCTCGGTGCGGCCTTCCGGCCGCCCATCGGGGCGGCCCTCGGCGCGCATCGGCGGCTGCTCGAGCCGGCCCTCCGGCCCGTCGCCCCGGCCGCGCTTCTTGCCGCGGCGGTTGCGCTTCTTGCCGGCGGCATCGCCTTCGCCCGGTGCCGCCTCGGCAGCCGGACGCGGCAGGTTCGTCAGGCGGC
>JBIJAP010000358.1:0-3968 GCA_044345715.1 Rubrivivax sp. | reverse complement strand
CAGCGCAGCAACTGTGTTCGGCGTCAAGCTTTCGCTACTGCCGTGGCGAGGTGACGAGCGCTGTCCCAGCGCGTGCCGTCGCGCATGACGGCGTTCACGATGATCAGCAGCTTGCGCATGCACGCCACCATCGCCACCTTTTTGGGCTTGCCTGTTGCCAGCAGCCGCTCGTACGTGGCCTTGATGGCCGGGTTGTAGCGCATGGCTGACAGCGTTGCCATGTACAACGCGGCGCGCACCGACGCGCGCCCGCCCCAGATGCGCCGTTTGCCGCTGCGCTTGCCGGAGTCGTCGGCCAGCGGTGCCACGCCCGCAAGCTTGCAGATCGGGCGCCGCTGCAACTTGCCCAGTTCCGGCAGCATCGCTACCAACGCCAGCGTCGTCACGGGCCCCACGCCCTTGATGGACTCCAGCAACTCACGCTGCGGCTTGAAGTGCTCCTCCAGATGCCCGTCGATGTCGGCGTCGATGCCCGCGAGCTGTTTGTCTAACGCCTTGAGCACTGCACGGATGCTTCGCGCCGCACGGGCGTCGGCATGCTCCAGACGCTGCGATTCGGCCACGTGCATGTCCAGCAGCTGGCGCCGACGCGTCATCATCGCCGCCAGGCGCTCGCGTTGTTCGTCGTGCGCCGCGGTGATGAACTTGGCGCGCTTGTCGTGGCGAGCCAGCACGTCAGCCAAGTCGCGCAGGCTGCGCGCATCGATTCGGTCGGTCTTGGCTAGGGTGCCCATCGACTTGGCGAAGTCTCGGGCCTGGCGTGGGTTTACACGTGCCACCTGAATCTGCGCGGCCTGCAGCGCACACACCAAGCCACGCTCGTATCCGCCGCTGGCCTCCAGGACCACCAGATCCACCTGCCTGGCCTTCACGATCGCGATCACCTCGTTCCAACCAGCCGCGTCGTTGCCCAAGCGCTGCTCGAGAGTCTCGCAGCACAGGTCCAGGTGCTGCTTGGACACGTCGATACCAGCGTTAGGGCGAACGTCGCGGGTCGCTACCCGGCCTTGTGGATTCAAGTTCATGTTTGGCAACTGTTCGGGCTACACGAGTAGGAAGAAACGGGTCAGTGCGTTGACCGAGAGCTGCGCTACGAACTTAACGCTCCAGGGAAGGACAGGTTTGGCGCACCGACCGCGAACCGTTGAGGCATGAGGCTGTGGACAAGTGGACAGTTCTCGCTGCGCTCGAACCGGGCGGCTTGCCGTGGACAACGCTTCGCGTTGCCCACCGCGCCGACCTCTGCCCACTTGCCCACAGCCACCACGACCACTAGGAAGAATGAACACGGGCGAGAACATACAAGGGCGGTGTGCAGCGCCTCGCGCAGCAACTCCAAGCCCTGGTCGATTTCGTCGTCGCTGATCGTCAGCGCCGGCATCAAGCGCAGCAGGTTCGGGCGCGGCGCGTTGATCAGCAGCCCCACGGGCGACAGCGCTTGCGCCGCGGCCACCACCTGCGGGGCCACATCGGTGGGCAGCACCAGCGCACGCAGCAGGCCGGCCCCGCGCTCGGCCACCAGGGCGTGGTCTTGCACGATGGCCTGCAGCCCGCGCGCCAGGTGGTCTGCGCGCTGGCGCACCTGGGCCAGAAAGTCTTCTTGGCAGACGGTGTCCACCACCGCCAGCCCCACGGCCGCCATCAGCGCGTTGCCACCGTAGGTGCCGCCCTGGTCGCCGGGGGCAAAGCAGTTGAAGGCCTCTTTGCACAGCAGGGCCGCCAGCGGCACGCCGCCGCCGATGCCCTTGGCCAGCGTCATCAGGTCGGGCTCGATGCCGTACAGCTCGTGCGCAAAGGCCCGGCCGCAGCGCCCGATGCCGGTTTGCACCTCGTCGGCAATCAAGAGCAGCTGCCGCTCGGTGGCCAGGGCGCGCAGCTCGCGCACAAAGCCCGGGTCTGCCAGGTTCACGCCGGCCTCGCCCTGCACCAGCTCGATCATCACCGCCACGCTGGCGGGTGTGATGGCCCGTTCGACCGAGGCGATGTCGTTGAAGCGCGCCCTGGCAAAGCCCGCGGGCATGGGTGCGAACACGCTGTCCCAGCCCGGCTTGCCCGATGCACGCATCATCGCCAGCGTGCGGCCATGGAAGGCGCCATCGAAGCTGATGACCTCGTGCGCGCCACCGCGCATGCGCTGGCCCCAGCGCCGCGCCAGCTTCACGGCGGCCTCGTTCACCTCGGCGCCGGAGCTGCCGAACCACACGCGGTCGAAGCAACTCATGCCCACCAGGCGCGCCGCCAGGTCGAGCATCGGGCGGTTGTGCAAAGCCGGGCTCGGGTTGATCAGCCGCCGCGCTTGCCGGGCCAGCGCCTCGGCAATCACCGCCGGGCTGTGGCCCAGGCTGTTGACGGCCCAGCCCTGCACCAGATCGAGATGGCGCTTGCCGCCTTCGTCGGTGAGCCAGGAGCCCTGGCCATCCACGAACACAGCATCCGGCCGCGTGGTGACGGTGATCAAGTCGCGGCCGAGGTCTGCGCCAGCCCGTGCCGGCGCGCTGTGGGTGGCTTGCAGCGCCGTCATGCCGCGGCCCGCCAGTCGTACGCCATCTGCCGCGCGGTGCGCAGCGCGAGATCGCGGCTGTGCAGCCGCTGCACCAGGTGCAGGCTCATGTCGATGCCCGCCGAGATGCCGGCCGCCGTGACCACCGCGCCCTGGTCGACCCAGCGCACGCCTTCGTGTACACGCACCGCCGGCCGCAGGCGGCGCAGCGCGTCCAGGTCTTCCCAGTGGGTGGTGGCGTCCAGCCCGTCCAGCACGCCGGCCTGCGCCAGCAACATCGCGCCGGTGCACACCGAGGCCAGGATGCGTGCCGTTTGCGCCTGGGCGGCGATCCAGGCCATCAGCTCGGGCTGGCCCAGCTCGGCATCGACCACACCCCCGGGCACGATGGCGCAGGCCAGCGGCGGGTGGTCGGCCAGGCCGTGATCAGGCTGCAGGCGCAAACCGGCGCGGGCCTGCACCGGGCCGGGGCGGCGCGCGATCGTCGTCACACCAAACAGCGCCGGCGTGCCCGGCGGCTGCGAGCGCGCCCACACCCGCGCGGCGGTGGTGAACACCTCGTAGGGGCCCGCCATGTCGAGCAGCTCGACCTCGTCAAACACCAGGATGCCCACGTTCATTGCGCTGTGCTCCGTTTGGCCTTGTTGCCGCAGGTGCAAAGCATGGCGCTGCGCGGCCGTGGCTGCCATGACGCTGTGCCCACCTTTTCTGCCATGCGGCGCAGGGCGGTTTCGGGCCATGATCCGGGCATGACCTGCCGCATCGCCTTTGTGCTGTTCCCCGGGTTCCAGCAGCTCGATCTGGCCGGGCCGATGGCGGTGTTCGAGGTGGCGCGGCTGCAGTGCCCGGGCAGCTATGCCTGGCGCCTGGTGGCGAGCCAGGCGCCCGCGGTGCGCAGCTCCGCCGGCGTGCACTGGCCGACCGGGCCGCTGCCCCGGCGGCTGGACGGCATCGACCTGGTGATGGTGATCGGCGGCGACGGCGTGGACGCCGCCTGCCGCGACCGCGCGCTCATCACCTGGCTGCAGCGCGCCAGCCGCACCGGGGCGCGCATGGCCAGCATCTGCAGTGGCAGCCTGGTCCTGGCGGCCGCGGGGCTGCTGAACGAGCGCATGGCCACCACGCACTGGTCGCGCAGCCGCCAGTTCGCGACCGATTACCCGGCGGTGCGCCTGCACCCCGACCGCATCCACGTGCGCGAACCCGCGGTGCGCCGCGGCCAGCAGACGCTGCCCGAGGTGTGGACCAGCGCCGGCATGACGGCCGGCATCGACCTGTGCCTGGCGCTGCTGGCGCACGACCACGGCGAGGCGCTGGCCCGCGAGGCCGCGCGGCAACTGGTGGTGGAGCGCCGGCGCCCGGGCGGGCAATCGCAGTTTTCACCGCTGCTGGATTTGCAGCGCCCGGAGGGCCGCTTCGGCGCCTTGCTCGAGCAGGTGCGCAGCCGGTTGCAGGCAGACCACAGCGT
>JBIJAP010000357.1:0-3982 GCA_044345715.1 Rubrivivax sp. | reverse complement strand
TCGGCGACATGCCCTTCGTCTACTGCGTGGCGCCGCACCACGCGCTGGCCGCGCTCGATGGGCCGCTCGACGACGCCGTGCTGGTGCACCACCGCGCCGTGGCCGTGGCCGACACGGCCCAGCGCCTGGCACCACGCACCGTGAACCTGTTGCCGGGCCAGGACGTGCTGACCGTGCCGAGCACGCGCGCCAAGCTCGAGGCCCTGCTGCGCGGCCTGGGCAGCGGCTTTCTGCCCGAAGCGATGGCGCGGCCGCACATCGAGGCCGGCCGCCTGGTGCTGAAGTCCACCGTGCGCAGCAGCCCGACCGCCCGTCTGCATTACGCCTGGCGGGCCGAGCGCAGCGCACTCGGCCTGGGCCGCGCGCTGCAGTGGTGGCTGAAGCAGCTTGAGAGCCCGGCGACCCGGCGTTCGCTGATCGAACGCCACGTCCACCGGCTTTAGCTCCAGGCATGCAGCCGGCCTACCGCGGCCGTTTCGCGCCGTCGCCCACCGGCTTGCTGCACGCCGGCTCGCTGGTGGCGGCGCTCGCCAGCTGGCTCGATGCGCGCGCGCACGGCGGGCGCTGGCTGGTGCGCATCGAGGACACCGACACGCCGCGCTGCGTGGCCGGCGCCGGCGAGGCCATCCTCGGCCAGCTCGCGGTCTGCGGCCTGCATCCCGACGAGCCGCCGGTCTGGCAGCACACGCGTGGCGCCGCCTATGCCGAGGCCCTGCACACGCTGCGCGAGCGGGGCCGCGCCTACGACTGCGGCTGCACAAGGGCCGACATCGATGCCGCGCTGGTCGCCGCCGGCCGCGGCCACCGGCGCTTTGGCGAGCGTGTCTACCCCGGCACCTGTCGCAGCGGCTTGCACGGCAAGCCGCCGCGCGCGGTGCGTTTGCGCGTGGACGGCGTGCTGCACTGGCACGACCGCCGCCTGGGCGCGCAGCAGCAGGACCTGGCCTCTGAAGTAGGTGACTTTGTCCTGAAGCGGGCCGATGGCCTGTGGGCCTACCAACTGGCGGTGGTGGTGGACGATGCGGCCCAGGGCATTACGCATGTCGTGCGTGGCGAGGACCTGGCCGACAACACGGCTCGCCAGATCGCGCTGCAGCAGGCGCTCAAGCTGCCGCGGCCGCTGTACCTGCACACGCCGCTGGTGCGCGCGGCCGACGGCCACAAGCTGAGCAAGCAGAACGGCGCGGCGCGGCTGGCACTGCACGACGTGGCCGCGGTGCGCTCGGCGCTGGCGGCGGCGGCGGGTGCGCTCGGGCTGGCGTGGCCGCAGGGCTCGACACCAGCCGAGGGCCTGGCAGCGGCAGTGGCCGCCTGGGCTGGCATCATCGCGGGCTCTCTTCCAGACCCCCAAGAAGGAATCCGATGAGCCTCCAGATCGAAGACACCGTCGTCGGCAGCGGCGCCGAAGCCCGTGCCGGCCAGAACGTGCGCGTGCACTACACCGGCTGGCTGCACGACCCCGCCGCGGCCAACGCCCGCGGCCGCAAGTTCGACAGCAGCAAGGACCGCGGCCAGCCCTTCAGCTTCGGCCTCGGCCAGGGCCAGGTGATTCGTGGCTGGGACGAAGGCGTGCAAGGCATGAAGGTCGGCGGCACGCGTGTGCTCACCATCCCGCCCGAGATGGGCTATGGAGCACGCGGCGCCGGCGGGGTGATCCCGCCGAACGCCACGCTGGTGTTTGAAGTGGAAATGCTGGGCGTGTAGACGACGCCCAGGTGCCTCAGCGGCTCGGCTTGGCCGGGCCGCGGTTGAAGGGCTTGCTGAAGCCGCCGGGCGCGCCGAAGGGCTTGGCACCGAAGCGCTTCGGGCCCGGCTTGGCACCGAAGCCCGGCTTCGGACGCGCGGCCGGTTCCGGCGTGCGCGGCTCCAGCCCCGTGATGGTGGCGGCCGGGATGCGCTGCGTGGTGAAGCGCTGGATGCGCTGCACCATGCCGAAGTCGCGGCGTTCGGCCAGCGTCACCGCCAAGCCGGTACGGCCGGCGCGGCCGGTGCGGCCGATGCGGTGCACGTAGTCCTCTTCCTTCATCGGCAGGCCGTAGTTGATGACGTGGCTGATGGTCGGCACGTCGATGCCGCGCGCGGCCACGTCGGTGGCCACTAGCACGCGCAGGCGGCGGTTGCGCAGTTGCTCGAGCACGCGGTTGCGGCGGCCCTGCGGCATGCCGCCGTGCAGCGCGTCGACCTGGTGGCCCATCTCCGACAGGCGCTCGGCCAGCACCTCGGCGTCGCGCTGGGTGCTGGTGAACACCAGCGCCTGGTCGACGTCGCGCGTGGTCAGGATGTGGTCGAGCAGCGCGTTTTTGTGGCGCAGGTCGTCGGCCCAGTGCAGGCGCTGTTCGATGTCGGCATGGCTTTCGGTCTGCGACGACACCTCGATACGGCGCGGATCGCGCAGCAGGTCCTTGGCCAGGTGGCCGGTGGGGCCCGAGAAGGTGGCGCTGAACATCAGCGTCTGGCGCGCCGGCGGCAGCGCGTCGGCGATGGCGGTGATGTCTTCGATGAAGCCCATGTCGAGCATGCGATCGGCCTCATCGAGCACGAACATGCCGACGCGGCCCAGCGGCAGACGGCCGGCACCGAGGTGGTCGAGCAGGCGGCCCGGGGTGGCGATGAGGATGTCGAGCGGGCCCGACAGCGCGCGCAGCTGCGCGCCATAAGGCACGCCGCCCACGATGGTGGCCACGCGCAGACCCGGCACGTAGCGGCCGTAGTCGCCGGCGGCCTTGGCCACCTGCATGGCGAGCTCGCGCGTCGGCGCCAGCACCAGAACGCTCGGGCCTTGCGGCACCATGCGCGGGCCACGGGGGCCGCGCGGGCCGCGGGGGCCGTCGAACGAATCGGTGCGCGGCTGGGGCTGCGCTTGGGCGTGAGCCTGCTGTTCGGCAGCACGCGATGCCATCACGCGCATCAGCGCCGGCAGGATGAAGCTGGCGGTCTTGCCGCTGCCCGTGCGGCTGGAGACCATCAGGTCGGCACCGGCCATGGCGGCCGGAATGGCGTCGGTTTGAACCGACGTGGGAACGCTGTAGCCCGCGACCGACAAGGCGCGGACCAGGGGCTCTGCGAGCCCCAGGTTGTCGAAGGACATGATTTGACCCGGGTAACAAGCGGGCGAGGTTGCCCGCGGCTGGCATCGCCGTCAGCCCGGAGTCACGTAGCGAATGAACGCGTTGCTACTTAGGAGGCCGTAGGAGATGTACGAATGCCCTTGCTTGAAGGGCAGCCTTCGAGTGTAGCCGGTTTCGGGTTTTCACGGGGCGGTCATCGTGCCGGTGCGCGTGCGATGCGCTCCTGCAACGCCGTCCAGACCGGCGTCAGCGAGCCGGGCAGGTCGGGCAGCGCCCCGGGCAACACCCGGCTTTCAGTGGGTGAGTGGAAGTCGCTCCCGCGCGAGGCGAGCAGGCCGAACTCGCGCGCGGTGTCGGTGTACTTCACGACATCGGCGGCGCCGTGGCTGCCGGTGACGACTTCCATGCCGCGCCCGCCGTGGGCCATGAACTCCGTGATCAGCGCGTACTCCTCCGTCGGCGTGAACCGGTAGCGCGCCGGATGCGCGATGACGGCAATGCCGCCGGCGCCGGTGATCCAGCCCACCGCATCACCCAGCCGCGCCCAGCGAAACGGCACGTAGCCCGGGTGGCCCGGCGTGAGGTAGCGGCGGAAGACGCTGTGCGTGTCGGGGCACACGCCGGCCTCGACGAGGTAGCGCGCGAAGTGCGTGCGTGACACGAGCTCGGGGTTGCCCACATAGCGCAGCGCGCCTTCGAAGGCGCCGTGGATGCCGACTTTCGCGAGGCCGGCGGCCATCTCGCGCGCGCGCTCCAGGCGGCCGGCACGGGTGGCGGCCAGGCCCTGCACCAGGGCCGGATTGGTGTCGTCGAAGCCGAGGCCGACGATGTGCACGGTTTCGCCGGCAAAGCTGACGGAGATCTCGCAGCCGGTGAGGTAGCCGAGCCCGGCGGCATGGGCCGCCTGCCGGGCG
>JBIJAP010000001.1:0-40623 GCA_044345715.1 Rubrivivax sp. | reverse complement strand
CTCGAGCTCCTTGGTCTCTTCCTGGCGCGTGTTGAGGTCGGCCCAATCCGTGGCGGGGTTCGCGACGAACCTCACCACTTTGCGGAAGAAGCTCTCGTTCTTCTCTTGCTCGGACATGGTGCAGTGATCGTACCTCGCGTCCGAGACGCCCCGGACCTGAAGGAAGCGGCCCCTCGGGCCGACTCCAGCGCCGGGATTCAGTCGCCGAACATCTTCTGCTTCATCTCGCGGCGCTGCTGCGCCTCGAGCGAGAGCGTGGCCGTCGGTCGCGCCATCAGGCGCTGCAGGCCGATGGGCTCGCCGGTCTCGTCACAGAAGCCGTAGTCGCCGTTGTCGAGGCGGGCCAGGGCCTGCGCGATCTTCTTCAGCAGCTTGCGCTCACGGTCGCGTGTGCGCAGCTCCAGGGCGTGCTCTTCCTCGATCGTGGCGCGGTCCACCGGGTCCGGCACGATGGAGGTGTCCTCGCGCAGGTGCTCGGTCGTCTCGCCGGCGCTCGACAGCAGGTCGGCCTTCTGCTGCTCCAGGCGGGCGCGGAAGAAATCGAGCTGCTTGTCGTTCATGTACTCCGTCTCCGGCATGGCCAGCAGTTCGGCCTCGGAGAGCTCGCGACCCGCCTTGGACTTCCAGGCGTTGACGAGTTTCGGATCTTTGGGGGCAGCTTTGAAATCGGCCGTTTCGGGCATCGTTCGGGATGAAGTCTTGGCGGCCGGGCCGAAGCGCTCAGCGAAGCCATGTTTGGCGCCGGGGATCGGCGAGAAGGCGGGTGGCACGTCCTTGGCCGCGATCTTGGGCTCGGCCTTGGACGAGGCCGACTTGCCGCCAGAGCGAGGGGCGGCGGCCTTCGTCTGGGCCGCCTTGGTTGCGGGTTCAGGCGTGGCGGCCGTCTTCGCGGGAACGGCGGCCGTTGCGGGCGCCTTGGCGGCAGGGCCGGTCTTGCTGGCGGCCGCTGCCTTGGCTGGTGGCTTGCTCACGGGGACCTCCTCCCCTTTCGGGAACGTCCTGGAATCGCTTATTCGGGAGGGGTTGCCACACGGGCTGCCCCCTTCAAGGCGCGCGGATTGTAGCCACGCGATCCCGGCTCACCAGGCTCCGCCTACGAGGGCGGTGGAAACCCGGTGCGGGCGGCCGAGCCAACGGCGGGGCAAGGGGTTCAGACCAGACACTGCTCCAGGCCCTGCAACAGCACGTCGCGGGGCAGGTCGATGCCGATGAACACCATTTTGCTGAGTTTCTTCTCGCCCGGCGCCCACTTGGGGCCGAGATCGGAGCCCATCAGCTGGTGCACGCCCTGGAACACCACCTTGCGGTCGGAGCCCTTCATATAGAGCACCCCCTTGTAGCGCAGCATCTTCGGGCCATAGACCTGCACGATGGCGCCGAGGAAGTCTTCGAGCTTGGCCGGATTGAAGGCCTTCTCGCTGCGGAAGACGAAGCTCTTCACGTCGTCGTCGTGGGCGTGATGACTGGCGTGGCCGTGGGCGTGGTCTTTCTGGTGGGACGGGTGGTCGCAGTGCTCGCCGTGCTCGTGGTCGTGATGATCGTGATCGTGGTGATCGTGGCCATGCCCGTCGTCCTTGAGGAAGTCAGGATCGATGTCGAGCTTGGCGTTGAGGTTGAAGCCCTTCAGGTCGAACACATCCGCGATCGGCACCTCGCCGAAATGTGCCTTGTGGTGCGGCGCGCGCGGGTTCATGTGCTTGATGCGGTGGCTCAGCGCCTCGACCTCGGCCGCGGGCACGAGGTCGGTCTTGCTCAGGAAGATCTGGTCGGCGAAGCCCACCTGGCGGCGCGCTTCCTGGCGCGTGTCGAGCTGCTGGCCCGCGTGCTTGGCGTCGACGAGCGTCAGGATCGAGTCGAGCAGGTAGCTCTCGGCGATCTCGTCGTCCATGAAGAAGGTCTGCGCCACGGGGCCGGGGTCGGCCAGGCCGGTGGTCTCGATGACGATGCGGTCGAACTGCAACTCGCCCTTGCGGCGCTTCTCCGCCAGCGAGGCCAGCGCGCCGCGCAGGTCTTCGCGGATGGTGCAGCAGACGCAGCCGTTGCTCATCTGGATGATCTGCTCCTCGGTGTTGATCGAGAGGATCTCGTGGTCGATGTTCTCCTCGCCGAACTCGTTTTCGATGACGGCGATCTTCTGGCCATGGGCCTCGGTGAGGATGCGCTTGAGCAGGGTGGTCTTGCCCGAGCCGAGAAAGCCGGTCAGGATGGTTGCGGGGATCAGGCCTTGGGTCATGTGTGTTCTCGGAATGCGGTTCAGCGGGCCAGCCCCGAAGGCGGCGCGGCCCAGGTCTGCAGGTGCGGCAGCAGCAGGCGGTAGGGCGCCAGCAGCAGGGCGGCCATGGCGGCCTTCACGGCCAGATCGCCGGTGGCGAGCATCAGCCAGTTCATGTCGGTGCCGGCAAACGCCAGGAAGAAGAACACCGCGGTGTCCACGACGCTGGCCACCAGCGAGCCGATCAACGGTGCTTTCCACCAGCTGGCCTGGCGCCAGCGGTTGAACACAGCGACGTCCATCAGCTGCGCGAACAGGAAGGCCGCGCCCGAGGCCGCCGCGATTCGCCAGGGCGCCAGCGCCAGCGACACCAGCACCGCGATCGCAAAACCTATGAAGGCCACGCGCCGCGCAGCCTGCGGCCCGAGCGCTCGGTTGGTGAGATCCGTCACCAGAAACACCAGCGGGTAGCTGAAGGCGCCCCAGGTGAGCCAGTCGTTGATGGCGTGCTGCACCAGGAAGTTCGACAGCACGATCACGGCCGCCATCGCGCCCACGGGCAAGGCCAGTCGTGCGAGGGAGCTGGGGACGGGAGCGGAGGTCACGGCAGGGTGGCAGCGCAGCGGCGAAACGGGGCCCGCATTGTCGCCGCAAGCGCCTGGCGGTCAGGGGCTGGGGTATTCTTGCTGCCTCTCGACTGCCGGCACAGCCCGTGTCCGACCCTGCCTCTACCCGGCGCGACCGTGTCCCTGAACGCGGCGTGCCGGAGCTGCGCGACAAGCGCGGCCTGTTCGAACGACTCGTCGAATTCGTCTCGCCCGGCCCCGACAGCAAGGACGAGCTCATCCGCACGCTCGCCGATGCCGAGCACCGCGAGCTGATCGAGCCCGAGTCGCGCCTGATGCTCGAAGGCGTGCTGCGCATGGCCGATCTCACCGCCGGCGATGTGATGGTGCCGGCCACGCGCATGGACCTGCTGTCCATCGACGCCGCGGTCGACGACATCATCGGCAACGTCATCGACACCGCGCACTCGCGCTTCCCGGTGTACGAGGGCACGCGCGAGAACATCATCGGCATCCTGCTCGCGAAAGACCTGCTCAAGCTGCACCGCGCACCCGAGCTGAACCTGCGCACGCTCCTGCGGCCGGCGGTCTTCGTGCCCGAGAGCAAGCGGCTGAACGAGTTGCTGCGCGACTTCCGCTCCAACCGCAACCACCTCGCCGTCGTCATCGACGAGTTCGGCAACACCGCCGGGCTCATCACCATCGAAGACGTGCTCGAAGAGATCGTCGGCGAGATCGAAGACGAGTTCGACGAGCAGGAGCAGGAAAACGGCATCTACACGCTGGCCGACGGCACCCACCGCGTGGCCGGCGACGTGGGCATCGAGGCCGTCAACAACGCTTTTGGCACCACGCTGCCCGAAGACGGCTTCGACACCATCGGGGGCTACGTGGCGCAGGAGCACGGCCGCGTGCCCCGCCGTGGCGAGACGGTGCCCGTGGGCGGTCTGGCCTTCACTGTGATGATCGCGCGTGGCGGTGCCGTGCGCTGGTTCCGCGTCGCACGCGTGCCCGACTCGCCTTCGGTCGAAGGCGGTGACGTCGACTGAGCCGGCGCGGCCCTGGCCGCGCGGCCTGGATGCGCTGCTGGCGGCCGGCCTGGGCGCACTGCAGACGCTGGCATTCGTGCACACCGCGGCCTGGGCGCTGCCGATGGCGACGCTGGCCGTGCTGGTGTGGCGACTCGACGGCGCCACGCCGCGTCGCGCGGCTATGCTGGGCTGGCTCTACGGCACGGCCTGGCTGGCTGCCGGCACCTGGTGGCTGTTCATCAGCATGCACCGTTATGGCGGCCTGCCTGCACCGCTGGCGGTGGCGGCGGTGGCGGCGCTGTCGGCGGCGCTTTCGTTGTACCTCGCGCTGGCCGCGGGCCTGTACGCGCGCTGGCGCCGTGGCCGTGCCTTCGATGCCGCCCTGTTCGCCGCCCTGTGGCTGCTGGCCGAGCTGGCGCGCGGCGTGCTGTTTACGGGCTTCCCGTGGGTTGCAGCGGGCTACTCGCAGGTCGATTCACCGCTGGCCGCGCTCGCACCCTGGCTGGGCGTGTACGGCATCGGCGCGGTGATGGCGCTGGCCGCCGCGGGCGCCGTGCAACTGCTGTGCAGCCGCGGCAGGCAGTTCGCGGCGGCCGCGGCGGCGACTGGTGTCGTGTGGGTGGCGGGCCTGGCGCCGGCGGCCTTCACCACATCGACCGGCACCGTGGAGGTCTCGCTGCTGCAGACCAACGTGGCTCAGGACGAGAAGTTCGCCGCCGAGCACCTGCCGGCCAACCTGGTGTGGGTGCACGGCGAGCTGCTGCGCGCCACCGCGCCGCTGGTGGTGGCGCCCGAGACCGCGGTGCCGCTGCTGCCCGAGCAGCTGAAGGAGTTCGCGCCCAGCTACTGGGAGCAGCTGCAGGCCCACTTCGCGGTGCCCGGCCGCGCGGCGCTGGTGGGCGTGCCGCTGGGCCAGATCGAGGGCGACTACACCAACAGCGTCGTCGGCCTGTCGGCTCAGAGCGAGGCCGCGCCTTACCGCTACGACAAGTGGCACCTGGTGCCGTTCGGCGAGTTCATCCCGACGGGCTTTCGCTGGTTCACCAACCTGATGAACATCCCGCTCGGCGATTTCGCGCGCGGCGTGACGCATCCGCAGCCCTTCGAGGCGCTGGGCCAGCGCTGGGGGCCGAACATCTGCTACGAAGACCTGTTCGGCGAAGAGCTCGCGCGCCGCTTCACGAGCGCCGCCACGGCGCCCACCGTGCTGGTGAACCTCAGCAACATCGGCTGGTTCGGCGACACCATCGCAGTGGCGCAGCACCTGCACATCTCGCGGCTGCGCACGCTGGAGCTGCAGCGGCCGATGCTGCGCTCCACCAACACCGGTGCCACCGCGGTGATCGACCACCGCGGCGTGGTGACCGCAGCGCTGCCGCCACACACCCGTGGCGTGCTGACGGGCACGGTCGAGGGCCGCGAGGGGCTGACGCCCTACTCCGGGTGGGCGTCGCGCCTGGGCCTGTGGCCGCTGGCGCTGGTGGCGATGGGCTGTGTGGGTCTGGCGCTGCTATGGAGGCGCCCGTCCCATTGAGTTGGCGCCCGTTGTCGCGGCTACCGTGTCCAACCGTGCTATAGTCGCCGGCTCAGTCGCGGGGTGGAGCAGCCTGGTAGCTCGTTGGGCTCATAACCCAAAGGTCGCAAGTTCAAATCTTGCCCCCGCAACCAAAAAAACTGCAGCTAGATCAACGAGTTAGCTGCAACGCGGAAGCCACCCAACAGGGTGGCTTTTTGCTTTGTGCCCATCCTGTGCCCACTTCGTGCCCAGGCCGTGCCCAGGCCGTGCCCGGGGCTTGCTGAGCCGCTGTTGAATTGACCTTTGGGCCCCGTGCCCGGATTCGATCGGTTGTTCAGGCGCGCCTACCCCGAAGCCTACGGGTACCGCACACACGGAAAGTGCTGTCCGAAGTATCCGATCAAGACGGCCAAACCTTGGGGGCCTTGAGTCGGCCGAAAGTACATGCGCGCGCCAGCGCCGCCCGTCAGTTTGGTGTGGAGACTCCACCGTTCCCGGGGAAAACCATCCGGCGACGGGAAGTCGCGCATTGGACCGAACCGGCCGTGAGACAGGGTCTGGTCCGACTCGGGGGCTGAAGGTGATGCCTTGCGGCTGGTACTGCGCGCCAGCAGCCCACGCATCTGCTGCAGAGTTCAAGGCGCGTAGGTGCCTGATGAGTTGCTGGAAGACAGGCTCAGCCCCTGTCAGCGCCGAGAATGCATCAGCCGCCCTCGGGTCGATGCGCAAATGAGGGAATACCTCTGACGCTCTTTCAAGTAGGACTTGGCCGCTGGATACGGATGCATCCACCAAGCCATGGAGGTCAGTGGCGTCTGCCGCTACCTCATCGCCGCAGCAGTATGTAGTCACCGACGCCTGCGTGACGGCAATCGGATCCGTACTCGCATCCAGGATCTGCACGTCAACAAGACGGCCAACAGGCAGAGTGCTGCTAGAGAGCAATGCCACCAGACGGCCTTCTAGGGCGCCAAGGCCCAGTCCGTAAACGAGGGTGCCGTTCACCTGCGTCTCCAGGATTCGGTTTCCCTCCGCGCGCGCCATGAGGCCATCAGGCCCGTCGATGAACGGCTGTCGCGCAAGACGCGAGGCCACCAGAAGCCCGGCGTCACGATTCAGGCCGCGGTCAAAGCACCAACTGCGAAGTCCCCGGGACGGACTGCGAGTCCTTGAACTCGAAGAGCTCGCCTACGCCGACCCCGAACAGCCGACACAGCCGGTCGATCGCTTCGAGGTCAACACGCGCTGCCGTTTCGTCGTACAGCAGCGTGACCGTGTTGCGGTGCAGGCCCGTTTCGCGGGCGACATCCGCGATCTTGAGCTTGCGTTCGCCCATCAGGCGGGACAGGTGGCACTTGATCATGTCGTTCCCAAAGCAAAAGAGTCACTCAGAACGATAAAAAGTCTTGACAGATGGCTTTCTTGGAGCAAAAATTCCATTCAGGATGACAAAAGCCCCGGTGGAAGGGAAATTTGTTGACCTGATTGTCAACCTGCAATGGAGGAACGCCAAGTGCCCGATTCAACCTTTCTGACCACCGAGGAACTCTCGGCTCGCATCAAGTACGACCCGCGGACCATCCGCGAGCGGCTGAAGGACAGCGTGCTGCTCGAAGGAGTGCACTACATCCGGCCGTTCGGTGGCAGGAAGATCTTGTTCGTGTGGGAGGCGATCGCCCGAGACATGGGCCAGTCGTCCACCGCTGGCCGCTGTGCCATTCCCATGGCCAACGGGGGTGTGCTCCATGGCTAGCATCCGCGCCCGTAAAGAGACGGGTCTGCTGTTCTTCGACTTCCGGTTTCGCGGCCAGCGGTGCCGTGAGCAGACGATGCTTCAAGACACTCCTGTCAACCGCAAGCGCCTGGAGAAGGCTCTTGCAAAGATCGAAGCCGACATCGCCGCCGGCACCTTCGACTACGCATCCACCTTCCCCGGCAGCCGAAACATTCCAACAGGCGATCCCAAGCCCTCACCCGCGGCGCTGCCAGGCACCCCCGCGCTTCCCACGTCAGCCCCTGCCGCTGCAGCATCCGCTGCCGCCAGCCCCACCCCGTCCTTCAGGGACTTCACCGCCACCTGGCTATCCGAGCACCAGATCGAATGGCGCCGGTCCCACCTCAAGGTGCTGAAGTGCACCCTGGACGGCCACCTGCTGCCGCACTTCGGCGACAAGCCCGTCGGCACCATCACCAGGGCCGACATCCTTGCCTTCCGCACCAAGCTCGCCGATCTGCCTGGCCGCGCTGCCGCCAAGCTGAGCAACAAGCGCATCAACGGCATCCTGGCGCCGATGCGGCAGATCCTGGCCGAAGCGGCTGACCGCTACGGCTTCGTCTCGCCCACCCTCAACCTCAAGCCGCTGCGTTTGAGGAAGACCGACGTCGAGCCGTTCACGCTGGAGCAGGTGCAGCAGATGCTGGCCACCGTGCGGGCGGACTGGCGCAACTACTTCACCGCGCGCTTCTTCACCGGCATGCGCACCGGCGAGGCCCACGGCCTGAAGTGGAGGTACGTCGACTTCGACAAGCGCCTGATCCTCATCCGCGAGACCTTCGTGCTGGGCGAGGACGAGTACACCAAGACCGACAGCTCGCAGCGCGACATCCAGATGTCGCAGGTCGTGTTCGAGGCACTGCAGGCGCAGCATGCGGCCACAGGCAAGCTCAGCGACTACGTCTTCTGCAACAAGGAAGGCAAGCCGCTGGACAACGACAACTTCGGCAGCCGGGTCTGGTACCCGCTGCTCCGACACCTGGGGCTGAAGAAGCGCAGGGCCTACCAGATGCGGCACACCGCGGCCACGCTGTGGCTGGCATCGGGCGAGGCGCCCGAGTGGATCGCCCGGCAACTTGGTCACAGCAGCACCGAGATGCTGTTCCGTGTTTACAGCCGCTACGTGCCGAACCTGACGAGGCAAGACGGCTCGGCCATCGACCGGCTGCTGGCCACGCGCTTTGCCACCAGCAACGCGCCCACGGCCGCCCCGCTGACGGAGGTGCAGCCATGAGCCAGCCCTTCCGCCATGCCGACGAAGCCAGCTTTGCCGTGCAGGTCCGTCTGCATCGCAGTGCATCGCCAGCCGATCAGGTCGAGTTTCAGCGTCGCACCGAAGACTGGCTGGCGCTCCACGAACTGCGTGCGGACGGTGCGCAGACCTCGTTTGCGGTGCTGGCCGATCGCGACCTCAGCGCCATCGATCAGGCCAACACGCTGTTGGCGCTGCTGGACGATCCCGCCGTTCGCCACGCCCGGGTGGGGCCGCTGGTTGCGGATGCCGACACACCGGCTGCGGCGGTATCCGGCCGTCTGTGGGTGGAGGCCGATCGCCAAGACCCGCTGTTGGCCGCTGCCCGCGATCTGTACGAAGCCGGGCGACTGGATGGTGAGGGCTTCCTGGAAGCGCTGGGCAGCTTCGTCTGGCGCCCCCTGCAGGACGTCCAACAGGATGGGGAGGATCTGCCATGAAAGCCCCACATTCCGAAACGCCCGATGACCTGCCCACGCCCGCAGCCGTCTACCTGCTACAGCGGCGCGATGGCCTGCGCTTCAAGATCGGCTGGTCCCTCGAACCCGTGGTGCGCGTGCAGCGCCTGCCCGAGTTCCTGGCCGATGCGCTCGATCTGGCGGGCTCGCATGCGGTGTGGTTGCCGACGCCACGCCGCGCCCGGCAAGTGGAGCGTGCACTGCACCGCAGTCTGGCCACCTACCGCGTGCTGCCTGGGCACAGCTTGGACGGGCACACCGAGTGGTTCCTGCCGTTGGCCCGCCGCGCAGCCATCCGGCTCATTCGCCAGATGCCGCTCGCCGCTGAGGCATCGCTGCCGCCATCGATGGTGGGGCTTCTCAGCGAACCTGCTGACCGGCTGCTGAAACAGGCCGACGACGCCGACAGCGCCGTGGTCGTGCAGGCCCAGGACACCCTGTGGGCCATGGAAGACCTCTTGCTGCGCGTGTCGGCCTGCTGCTCCGTGGCGGTGGAACGAACGGCCGATGGCCCTGCCATCCGGCTGATCGGCTTTCGGGTGCGGGTCAGCGGCGCGCTGGATACCCTGCGCTGGGCCGTGCTCGACATCGACCGCTACAGATGGCGAACCGCTGAAAGCACGGGGTCCCTGGTGCACTTGATGGCGTTCGAGGGCAGCGACCTCGTGTTGCAGATCACCCCGATGCGGCAGATCCGGACCTGGGCTGAGGGCGCCCTGGTCTGGCAGGTGATGGCCTTGCTGGAGCGTCTGCGCACGTTGGCCGGCATCCAGAACTCGGTCGCCGCGACGGTGCAGGTGCCCCGGCCGGAGTGGGGTTCAAAGGCCGCTTTCAGCCTCCGGCGAAGTGCGCCATGAGCTGCGTTGTCATCCAGCGGGCGCGGCAGCCTTGGCGCGGGGCTTGGTGGGCGCCTCGGCCTCGAAGAGCTGGGCGACGGGCACCTTCAGGCTTCCCGCCAGCGCATCAATCATCGTCAGCGTGGGGTTGGCACGGCCGGTCTCGATGCGACTCATGTACGTGCGGAACAGGCCGCACCTGTGGGCCAGGTCCTCCTGCGTCATGCCAGCGGCCAGCCTGAGCTGGCGGACTCGTTTTCCGAACTTGACCTGGACACCTGCACGCACCGCAGGACTGTCCGGTCAGTACACTCATTCGTACACACACTGATTCGCACATTTGGCCGGCCTGGATGGGCTGGGCCATGGATGCGAGCTAGAGAGAAATCATGGAATCGTTCATTCAGTCGGTGTTCCACAAGCAGCGTGCTTTGCTCGTTATGGGTCTCGTCGGCCTGCTCACCCTGTCGGCCTGCGGCGGCGGCGATGCCGGGAGCACACCAGCCGTCGCTCAAGACACTCGCGAGACTTCGGCGACACCCACCACCACACTGCGCTGGCAGGGTGGCGGGTTCGACGGCATCGGTATCTCCGGCATCACTCAAGCCAGCGACGGCGGCTTGTGGGTGCTGGGGGCTGAGGGCGGCCTGTTCGGTCGGCCCTTCCTGCGCAAGGTGGAAGGCACCAGCCGCTGCGGCCCTGACGGACAGCGCTTCCTGTCCGAGATCTACACCCGGTTCGAGCGCCAGCAGTTGCCCAGTGCGCCGACAACGGTTCAGGACGGCCGCTTCTATGCCGGCTTCACGGGGCCTGGGACGGTGTTCGTCGCCCGGTTCGATGAGACCACCTGCGCTGTGGATGCGAGTTTTGGCAACCAAGGCGTCATGAGCATTCCCATCGCGGGGCTTGTCACGGTCACCGGCATCACCCTGCGGCGCGACAGCCGCGGCGGCGTGCTCGTGGCCGTCAGCATCCCGGGCCAGATGCTGTTGCGCCGGCTCACCGCTGCCGGCGTCTGGGACGACAGCTTCGGCACCAACGGGCTGGCGACCAACCCGAACCCTGACAGCTTCTGGCTGGGCGGCTTGGCCATCGCGCCGAACGGCGACATCCTGGCCAGTGGGGCGGTGTCCATTCCGGTGGCGTTCCAGCCGGCCATCCTGAAGCTGGACGCACGGGGTGCGCCGGTGATGGCTTTCGGCACCGGTGGAGTGCAGCGGTATCCGCAGTTGAGCATGGGTACAGGCAATACTAGTTCGATGCTGGTGGAAGCCGACCGCGTGATCGTTGGCGTCGCTACGGGCTTGTCAGTGGCCACCAGCGACTTCAACTCCAACGACAGCGCAGTGGCCGCTATCGACCTGCAGACCGGCCAGCTAAAAGCTGACTTCGGAACTGGCGGCTTCCTGCGCTGGGACTGGGGCTACAACAGCACCGAGGCCACCGCCGGCTGGATTCCCAACGGCCGCGGAGGCTACACAGGCTGCGGTCACGTCCTGAAGAGCCTGTTGCTCGGGCAGGCGGTGTCGCTGGTCGACATCACCGCCAACGGCCAACCCGACCTGACAGTGGCCCACCAGGGGCGCAGGCTGATAGCTGGCACCAACGTCGCTACTTGTGCCGGCCTCCTGCGCATGGCCAACGGCCGCCTGGCAGTGGCCGCCAACGACGGTGGGCAAGCCGTGGTGATGTTCTTCGCCCGATGACAGCCCAAGCAATCAACCAGGAGGAACACCGCATGAAGCAAGCTCACACCAACCAGCATCGTCGTCGCCTGCTGGCCATGGCCGCTTTACCCAGCGCGTTGCTGACCACGACGCCCGCCCACGCCATCCTGGACTGGCTGGCTGAGCGGGCTGCGGAGAACCGCAAGAAGCGCTACGAGTCTGTTCTCGACAAAGTCCTCGTCGATGCGCTGTATGTGCTCGAGGATGACGGCAAGAAGGAAGGCCTCGTTCCGGCATTGCGCCAGGCGGGGTACAAGCTGAACGGGCTCAATCCCGACCTGCTGGCGATGGAAAGAATCCTCGGCAACACCGGCGACATGGCCTCCGCGACCGAGAAAATGCGGGCGTTCGTGCCCGATGTGGATGCCGACCCTGTCGCTGCCCTGTACGCGCAGGCCGGCAAGTCCAGGGGCAACAGCGTCAAGGCCTACAAGCCAGCCTTCTCCCGGCGCGTGAACAGCATGTTCAAGCAGCCGCTCGTGTTCGGGCAAGGGCGGGTCGAGTGGTTCGACCGGGACCTGACGTTCATCGAGTGGTCGCCAGAGGGCAGGGTGGTGAGCCTGCTGCTGCACGCCTACCAGGCGAGCACGTCGATGGGCGTCTTCCTGACGCGGCACTCAACAGTGCTGCTTGGGCCAGCCAACGCCAAGCATGTCGAGAACAACATCCGCAACAGCGAGTTTGCTGACTTTGAGCTGCGGACGCTTTGAGCGGTTGAAGGGCACAGATCGTCTTGACGGTGTTGCTGCCGACGAGGCCGCAATCACTGTGCCCTGCAGCTCGACGAAGAATCGACGCCTGCGTGGCGCGCGGCGCTTCGTAGGCTGCATGGGCTTGCCCCACCTGCCATTGCCACAATCTTCGGACAAGCGGTGGTCATGGGCTGTAGAGTGAAGCGCCATGGACGGGGACGACTTTCAGCATGTCCACGCACTCGCTGCCGTGGTGCAGCGCATCGTCGATGAGAGCGGCGACCCAGCAGGGTTTGATGCGCTGGCCTGGACCCTGGGCTGGGTTCATGTGCCCGTGCCTGCACTGGGTGGCGCGAGACCCCTTGACTGCATGAAGTCTGCCGAAGGAAGGGCGCTTGTCGAGAGCGTCGTCCTTCGGATGCAGTCAGGTGCCTACAGCTGAGGCCGGTTAGTTGTCTGCGGCGCTGACGATGAGAACGCCAGTTACCTCGGATCTGTGACTGCTATGCAGCGGTTGAGGTCCTTCGCGGCCGAGGACCGGACTGGCGCTGATCGGCATGGAGCGGTCGCTGGCCTTGGCAACAGCGGAGCGCACGACGGTCAGCTATGCGAGGGAGAGCGGACGACGGGCAGTCTCGTGGCTGTCTGGGGCGCCCCGATGACCGCTTGTTCTGGGAACGAGCAGGTACTCTCGACCCTTTGCTGTCGTACGCCCGGCCTCACTCAATGACCGCAAGGTACGGGAAGCTGAAGTTCGAGGTATGGAGCGGAGGTCGGCATCGCAGCGGTTGCTGCTGACGGCGGCGGCCGTACCTCGAACTCACGCTGTCGGCCACATTGCAGCCGGTCAAGGCTGTCGGCGCCCGCGCCGCCAGTGACCGGCATCAACGGCACTGCTGTCGTAGCCTGTGTGGCCAGCGCGATGACCACAAACGCGTGAGGTCAAGAAGGCGCGTTCGCTGCCGACCTGCGCCGAGACAGCTGAACGTTTGTTGCCCTGCGACTTCCCGCGTTCCACCCGGCACAACAGCGAGTCCCGACTCGCTCAACGCGCCGCCCCCCGAATCTGCCAGCTGGGCCCGGCATCCGCGCACTACCTACCAGCAGCCCGACGCACGTTGCGTACAGGTTCTCAAGTCCCGCAGAAGGTCTGGTACGCCGCCGTCTGTGCGGCCGGCGCCGGCTCGGCGTAGGCATCCTGCTGCGGATCTTGATCGAACGGGCGACGAAGCGCGGCGAGCAGCTGGTGCATCGGCTGCAAATGGCCCTGCGTCGCGGCAGCCAGGGCCTCCTCGACCCGGTGGTTGCGTGCGATCACCCACGGGTTGATCGCGTGCATGCGCTGTCTGCGTGTGGCAGACGTCATGCCGTCGATGGCGGTGCGTGCGCGCCAGTGTGCGAGCCAGGCGACGATCGCGGAGTCGTCGGCAAACAGCGCGCGCAGCGCTGCGTCGCTGCCATCGGCGGACAGGGCGGCGTCGCCGAGGCGACGCCATGCGAGCGTGAAGTCGACGCGGTCACGCTGCAGCAGCGTGAGCCAGTCGGCGATGAGCTGTGCATCGCTGACTGCCCGGTCGGCCGGTGCGTCGTCGAACAGGCCGAGCTTCGCGCGCTGGCCGCGCCGCAGCGCCGCGTCGTACAGCGCCGGAAAGGCGTTGATCAGCGCACTGACCTCGGCCACCGCGGCATGCATTTCGGCCGGGTTGTCGGCATCGGCCATCAGCGGCAGCAGCGCCTCGGCCAGACGCGCCAGGTTCCAGCGCGCAGCGTGGTGCTGGTTGCCGTACGCATAGCGGCCGCCGTGGTCGATGCTGCTGAAGACCGCCGCAGGGTCATAGGCTTCGAGAAAGGCGCAGGGGCCGTAATCGATGGTTTCACCGGAGACCGTCATGTTGTCGGTGTTCATCACGCCGTGGATGAAGCCGACGTTCATCCACTGTGCGATCAGCCGAGCCTGGCGCTCGGCCACGGCGCGCAGCAGGCCGAGCCAGCGCCCGGGTGTGCCGATGAGCTCGGGACCGTGGCGGGCGATCGAGTACTCGGCCAGCTGGCGCAGCGCGTCGATCTCGCCGCGAGCAGCGAAGAACTGGAAGGTGCCCACCCGCAGATGGCTCGCAGCCACGCGCGTGAGCACCGCGCCGGGCAGCGGCGTGTCGCGGAATACCGGCTCGCCGGTGGCGACCACCGCCAGTGCACGCGTCGTCGGGATGCCCAGGGCATGCATTGCTTCGCCGATGAGCAACTCCCGCAGCATCGGGCCAACGGCGGCCTTGCCGTCGCCGCTGCGCGAGAACGGCGTCCGGCCCGAGCCCTTCAGCGCGATGTCGCGGCGCTGTCCGTGCCGGTCGATCACTTCGCCCAGCAGCAGCGCGCGGCCGTCGCCAAGTTGCGGCGAGAAGCCACCGAACTGGTGCCCGGCATAGGCCTGGGCGATCGGCTCGGCGCCCTCGGGCACGGCGTTGCCGGAGAAGACGGCGGCGCCGTCGTCGTCGCTCAGCGCGTCGGCGTCCAGGCCGAGCTCTTCGGCGAGCTCACGGTTCAGGAACAGCAGGCGCGGCGCGGGAACGGCCGTTGGTTTCCAGGCCACGGCGTGCCGTGGCAGCTCGCGGGCGTAGCTGTTGTCGAAGTCGAAGTGGGTCATGGCAGAGGGTTTCGCGTCGAGTGTGCCGGTTTCGGGTTGACATGGCAGCAGCGGGGGGCCATCTCGGTTATCCGCCGCGGTGAGTGCAACAGCCCGAAGCCGTGCCCTCGCCTGCAGCCCTGCACGACGGCTGCGATCAACCCGCCAGGCTCCAACTTTCTCGCTGCGAGTCGACAGCCCGGAGCATCGAAGTCTTCAACATCGACCTCCCCCCCGGGCTGTGTACGAGAGGATGCCGTCGGCATGGATGATCGCGCGGGCGATCTCCTCTGTGGCTGCGCGCTTACTCATGGCCTGCTCACGAATGATCCGGTAGGCCTCTTCGTCGCTGACGTTGCGCGTGCGCACCAGGATCGCCTTGGCGGTGCTGATCTGGTTGGCCGACTGCAGCTTCTGCTCCAGCCGCGCGACACGCCGGCGCGAGTCGCGCAACTCGGCATGCTGGTGCTTGGCCATCGCCAGCGAGGACAGGATGCCGGCCGACCGCAGCGGACTGATCAGTACCGCATTGGCGCCAAGCCGCAAGGCGGCATCGACGACCGTCGGGTTCTCGTAGTTGATGACCGCGATCACCGGCACTGGCGGCTCGCCTTCCATCCATGGGCACCGCACCGCAGCATGGTCGGGCCGCACGGCGCAGAACACCACGTCGACGGTGTCGGGCAGTTCTGCCAGCGGCGGCCACATCGTGATGACCTGGCAGCCGATGCGCTCGAGTTGCTGGGCCAGCAGTTCCCCGTCGACATCCTTCGGGTGGAACACCAGCACTCGCGCGTTGCGCAGGTTGCGCAACAGGTCGGGTGTGGAGCGCTGCACCCGCCCCGCGACACCGCGATCGACGCAGTCCCTAGGCATCGACGTCTCCGAGCGCCACGTTGCGGATACTCCATTCGTTGGCAGCGTGGTGGACGAGGTACGGGTCGGCATCGACGCCGACCGTCGACTCGGCGAGGATGACGAACCGGCCGTCGTCGCCGACCCTGCCGATGCGCGGGTACAAGCGGGTGTGGTGGCTGGCCGGGTCGATGCGGACCCGGCCCTGCGGTGCATCCAGTTCGCTGCCGAGCAGGTGTGGCAGCAGTCGCTCTAGTTCGTCGGAGCCGGATCGCTGCATCGCCTGAGCGAACAGGTGGACCTGAAAGTACGCCGCCTCCCAGCACATATTGGGCTCGATCGCGTCACCATACAGCGATCGAAACCGCTCGAGACACTGGCGGTTGACTGCGCTGTCTACGGTCTGGAAGTACGTCGCAGCAGTGATGTGGCCGGTGACTGTCCGCGGGTCCATCTCGGACACCTCGGCCTCGCAGGTGGTCAGGCTGGCGATGGGCATGCGTGCCGGGTCGAGCCCGGCATCGGCATACGCCTGGTAAAGCAAGCGCGTGCCCCGGCCGACGACGGTGGAAAAGATGAAGTCGGGCTGCCTGTCCTTGATGTCCCGAACGATCGTCGCGAAATCGTGCTCGCTGGCGTCCAGCCGCACGTAGCGCTCGGCGAGCTTGGCGCCGCCCGGCCGCTCGAGGATGAAATCGCTCATGATGCGGTTCGACTCGTACGGGTAGATGTAGTCGCTGCCCACGAGGTAGACCCTGCGGCCGAAGTGCCGTGTCATGTAGTCGGCGAGCTGGGCGCTGTTCTGGTTGGGCGCAGCGCCGGTGTAGATGATGTTGGGCGAGTACTCGAAGCCCTCGTACAGCGTCGGGTACATCAGAAGCCGCTGCCACTTCTCGACGACCGGCATCACCGCCTTGCGTGTGCTCGACATGTAGCAGCCGAAGATCACCCGGATGCGCTCATCCTGCACCAGCTTCTCTGCCATCGAGCGGTAGTTCTGCGGCAGGCACTCGGGGTCCAGATGGGTGGCCACCAGTTCACGGCCGTCGACGCCGCCGGCGGCGTTGATCTCATGGATGGCGAAGTCCGTACCGAGCAGTTGGCTGTACTCGACTCGAGAGGTGATGCCGGCGCGCGAGAACAGCACGCCTACGTGGATGGGGTCGGTGTTGGCCAAGGGATGGCGCTCCTGCTGAGCTTGGGCAGCTGTCGATGTTGTTTTCCTCAGAAAATATTCTGGCATGAGGCTTGACAGTCTGTCTCGCCCTAAATTAGCCTTCGCTCATCAGTTTTTTTGCGCTCGACAGCACCGTCGATCGGCAACCCGGCATCAGCGCCTGAAGGAACGCCCTGTTCCTCAGGCGCTTTTTTTGTTTTCTGCCGGCGGCTGGCGTTGCTCGCCCATTGAGCGTCGCCACCGTTCCTGACCCACCCCCACCCCAGGAGCACACACCATGATCCACGGCGACATCTCAAGCAGCAAGGACACCGTCGGTGTCGCAGTCGTCAACTACAAGATGCCGCGCCTGCACAGCAAGGCCGAGGTGCTGGACAACGCAAGGAACATTGCCAAGATGATCGAAGGCATGAAGCTCGGCCTGCCCGGCATGGACCTGGTGATCTTCCCCGAGTACAGCACCCACGGCATCATGTACGACAGCCAGGAGATGTACGACACCGCCGCCACGGTACCCGGCGCCGAGACCGAGATATTCGCTGCGGCCTGCCGAAAGGCCAAGGTCTGGGGCGTGTTCTCGCTGACCGGCGAGCGCCACGAAGAGCACCCGAACAAGGCGCCGTACAACACGCTGATCCTGATGAACGACCAGGGCGAGATCGTCCAGAAGTACCGCAAGATCATGCCCTGGGTGCCGATCGAAGGCTGGTACCCGGGCAACTGCACCTACGTCAGCGAGGGCCCGAAGGGCCTGAAGATCAGCCTGATCATCTGCGACGACGGCAACTACCCCGAAATCTGGCGCGACTGCGCGATGAAGGGCGCCGAACTCATCGTGCGCTGCCAGGGCTACATGTACCCCGCCAAAGACCAGCAGGTGCTGATGGCCAAGGCGATGGCCTGGGCCAACAACACCTACGTGGCGGTGGCCAACGCGTCGGGCTTCGACGGTGTGTACTCGTACTTCGGCCACAGCGCGATCATCGGCTTCGATGGCCGCACGCTGGGCGAGTGCGGTGAAGAAGACATGGGCATCCAGTACGCGGCACTCAGCAAGAGCCTGATCCGCGACTTCCGCAAGCACGCGCAGAGCGAGAACCACCTCTTCAAGCTGGTGCACCGCGGCTACACCGGGCTGATCAACTCGCGCGAGGGCGACAAGGGTGTGGCAGCCTGCCCGTACGAGTTCTACAGCAAGTGGATCAACGACCCCGAAGGCACGCGCGAGGCCGTCGAGGCCTTCACCCGCAGCACCGTGGGCACCTCGGAAGCGCCGATCGACGGCATTCCGAACGACCAGACCATCGCCCACCGCTGAAGCCCGATGACCGCGGCATCGCTGTTGTCGCGGCCGGTGGGCGGGGCCGGCACGCCGGCCGACCCGCTCGCCGCGTACCGCATCACGCGTGAACCCTACTACCGTGCGGTCGGTGGCGAAGTCGCGCTGTTCGACGTCGCGCACGCGCTGCGTCTGCCGCTGATGCTGAAAGGCCCGACGGGCTGCGGCAAGAGCCGCTTCGTCGAACACATGGCGTGGCGGCTGGGCAAGCCACTGATCACGCTGGCGTGCAACGAAGACATCACTGCCGGCGACCTGGTCGGCCGATGGCTGCTCGACGCTGAAGGAACACGTTGGCAGGACGGGCCGTTGACGCTGGCGGCACGTCACGGTGCGATCTGCTACCTCGACGAGGTGGTCGAGGCCCGGGCCGACACCACGGTGGTGATCCACCCGCTGACCGACGCGCGCCGCATGCTGCCGATCGAGAAGCTCAACGAAGTGCTGCACGCCCACCCAGACTTCCACCTGGTGATCTCGTACAACCCCGGCTACCAGACGGTGATGAAGGACTTGAAGACCTCGACGCGGCAGCGTTTTGCCGCCATCGAGTTCGGCTTCCCCGAAGCCGCCATCGAGGCCGAGATCGTTGCCCATGAAGCACGGCTGCCCGCCGCCGATGCAGCCCGCCTGGTGGCGCTCGGCGAGCGCACGCGCCGCCTGAAGGGCCACGGCCTGGACGAGGGGGCATCGACGCGCATGCTGGTACACGCCGGCGCGCTGATGTCACGCGGCATCGACCCCGTCACCGCCTGCCGGATGGCGATCGTGCATCCGATGACCGACGACGCCGACATGGTGCAGGCGCTCGAAACCGCCGTCACGGCGTCGTTCTGACGCCGCGTTGTCGGCCAGCCCACGGTGAGCAGCGACCCACGCCGTCTTCGCCATCCGCTCGCGACCTTGGGCGACGCGCTGGCTGACGCCGGCTTGCCTGCCAGCGTTGGCATCGAGATGAGCCGCGCGCGCAAGGTGCTCGACGCCACGCTCGACGGCGATGCCGCCGACATGCTGACCGAAAGCCTGGTCACGTTGCGCCTGCAAGGTGCCGATGCAGCGCTGCTCGGCGCCATCGTGCAGCGGCTGGCGCTGCTGGCGCCGCGGCTGTCGGGGCCGGGCGGTCTGGCGGCATGGCTGACGGCGGTGCAGGAGGTGGCAGAACACGCGCGGCCATGCACGCTGGCGCTGCTGGCCAGTTCTGAAGAGGTATTGCGCCACGGCTCGCCGGCCGAGTTGTTGATGTGGGCGCGGCTCGGGCTGCGCCAAGGCCAGGTCGTTCCCGACAACGATGAAGCCGGCCATGACGCCCGGCTGGCGCACTTCGAACTGCGATCGCGCGAGTCGACGCGGGTGTTGTCGCCCGGCACGGATGGCACTGCAGGCAGTGACCTGGCGACCAGCAAGGGCCGGCTGGCCTACCTGCTGCGGGCGCTGTTCGACATCAGCCCGGCGCTGCTGCCGATCGAGCACGGGTTGGCATCGCGCCGGCCCTTCCTCAGCAACCTCGGGCTGCACCTGCCCGAGGCCGGCCGGGCATTGCGCGGTACTGCGGCGCGTCGCTGGTATGACGCCGCTGCGGCACACGCCGCAGCGCACCTGCGCCATTCAACGCACCGCTTCGAACGTGGCGGCCTGAAGCCGATCCAGATGGCGCTGGTCGGTGTGCTCGAAGACGCCCGCGTCGAAGGCATCGCTTGTGCCGAAATGCCCGGGCTGCGAGGCCTGTGGTTGACGTTCCATGTGGCCGAGCCGGCGCACGGCACGTCTTTCAACATGTTGATGCTGCGGCTGGCGCGTGGCCTGCTGGACCCAGCCTACGCCGACCCGCACCCCTGGGTCGTGAAGGCGCGGCGGCTGGTCGCAGAGGCCACCGAGAACGGGCGGATCACGCTGCTGCCGGCGTTGCTGCGCGACATCGCGTCCAGGCTCGGCAACGACATCGGCCAGATGCGCTTGCAGTTCAACCACCGCGACTACGTCGTCGAACCGGCCTACCGCGACGACAACAGCCACCTCTGGCAACCCCCGGACGACACCCCGCCCGAGCTGCAGTCGGTGGCCGACGAACTGCCGGTGCCGCCGCAGAGCGACACCGACCGCGAGTACGACGCACAGGCTGACGACGGCAAGGCAGCACCCCGCGGCCGCGCCGCGCCGGCCGATGAACGCAGCCCCGAATCGCCGCTGGCGCGGTTGCAGTACCGCGAGTGGGACCGCCTGGTTGGCGACTACCGCAGCGCCTGGTGCACCGTGCTCGAAGGCCGGCCGGCGCGTGTGGACCCCACCGCGCTGCAGGCGGCACTCGAACAACACGCCTCGCTGCTGCAGCGCCTGGACAAGGTGTTGCGCGCTGGCCGGCTGCGCGAACGCGTCAAGCTGCGGGCGCAGTGGCGCGGTGATGAGTTGGACGTCGACGCTGCAGTGCGCTCGGCCATCGAACGCCGCAGCCGCCACCCGCCCGGCGAGAAGGTCCACCAGCGTTTCGACCACCGCGACCGCGAGGTCGCCGCGCTGGTGCTGATCGACAGCTCCACGTCGACCGCCGACCCGGTGGCCAGCGGCGGCAGTGTCCTCGACTTGGCGCGTGTCGCCGCCTTGCTGACCACGCTGACGCTGGAGCATGCCGGTGACGTCTGTGCCATCGACGCCTTCTGCTCCAACGGCCGCAACGAAGTGCGCTACGAACTCGCGCTGGACTTCGGCGACGCGGTGGGTGCCAGCGCCCTCGCCCGGCTCGCCGGGTTGCGCAGCCGGCTGTCGACGCGAATGGGCGCTGCGCTGCGCCACGCAACGACGCGGCTGGCGGCACAGGCTCGGCGTCGCAAGCTGCTGCTGTTCATCACCGACGGCGAGCCGCACGACATCGACATCCACGACCGCCGCTACCTCGTCGAAGACGCCCGCCGTGCCGTGATGGAAGCCGGGCGCCGTGGCATCGCCGTGTTCTGCGTGACGCTGGACCCGGCCGCCGACACCTACGTGCGCCACATCTTCGGCGCTGGCCAGTACCGCGTGCTTGACCGCATCGACAGCCTGCCGCGTGTGCTGCCGCCGATGGTGCTGCGGCTGTCGCGCTGACTACCGCATCCGCCCCGACCCCCACCGCCCATCAGGGCCCTCACCCGGAGACGACCATGAACACCAACCCCAGCGCCGCGACCCGCATCCACGCCGTCGGCATCGGCCGCACCGGCGCAGCCCACATCGAAGCGCTGATCCGCACCGGCGAGATCGAAGACCTGCTTGCCGCGCCCGGCGCCAGCTTCGCCGCCTTGCTGATCGACATCGGCGACGAGGACATCATGGTGCCCGACGACTATGCCCGTTCGCTGAAGGCACGCCTGAAGTCGCGCGGCATCCCGGCCGAGCGCTTTCACTACGAATCGGTGGCGTTGGCGGTGCCCGCAGCATCGGCATTGCCGAAGCTGCCGAAAGGCGTTGCCCTGCCGAAGGCCGGCGAACACATTCCGCGCGCCATCGCCAAGGCAACCCTCGGGCTGAACAGCAAGGGCGCCGACTCACCGGTCGGCGGTCTGCTGCAGCGCTTTGCCGACCACGTGAAGACCGGCGAAAGCCCGTCGGTCGTGTTCCTGGCGTTCGGCCTGGCCGGAGGCACCGGCAGCGGCATGGCGATCGACCTGGCACGCGACCTGGCGGCCCGGCTGCCGGCGGGCGCCAGGCTGGTCGGCGTCGGCCAGCTCAGCCACAGCGGCGACGGCGACTACTTCAACAGCGCCTCGCAGTACCAGGCCATCGACGCGGTGGACACCGCGCTGAAGGCGGCCGACAACCCGTTCGGCGGCGGCTTCTTCGTGATCTCGTCGGAGCAGAGCTGGCAGCGGCTGTCGGCCTACACCAGCACCGGCCTGAAGGAGGTGCGCCAGCGCTTCAAGCAGATGGTCACCAACCGCTTCGTCGCCGACTCGTTCATGCGCTGGGCCGCAAGCGCTGGCGGCGAGCATCTGCTGCGCGCGCTTGAAAAGAGCGGCGGCAAGTGCACGCTGTTCGACGTCGCCAAGCTGTCGCACCCGGGTGTGCAGGTGTTGCCCGGCGAAGCGATCTCGAAGTGGGACGCCGTGCTCCAGCAGTGGATCGGCTTCGTGCCCAAGTACTCCGGGCTGGCCGACGGCTTCAAGACCGACTACGCCGAGATCCACGTGCACGCTTCGCGCGTGATGCAGCCGGAACTGATCGACAGCGGGCTGAAGGACGTGATTGCCAGCCACTACCTGAAGAACGGCAGCGCCCACTGCCTGACGTTCCGCAACGAGTTCTTCGACGTGCTCACCGCCTACGGCAACGTGATCCTGCCCGGCGCCAGCAAGGACGACCTGACCGGCTACAAGGCCGCCAAGGCCAGTTTCGACAAACTCGACGCAGGCGCCCGGGTCCTGGAGCAGGCTTGATCAGAACCCGATGCCGTGCTCGGCTTCGACCCGCCGGCCGAAGGCCACGGCCTGGTCATCGCCACCCGTCTCGCTCTGCGCTTCCGCCATCAGCTCACGCAGCCGTTGCTCAGGCAGCGGCCGGCGGGCGGTGGCCGACGATCGCCCGATGAGTTGGTGCGCCAGCACGTCGGCTGCCGCCTCGGAGCGTTCGAGCACGCTGCGGATGTGCTGGACGATCTGCTCGGTGTCGGGGTCCAGCAGTGCATCGCGGATGGCGATGAAGCACACGCCGACACGGCCGGGATCGGGCTGGCCACCGCGTTGCACGGCGTCGAGGATCCAGTACAGGTCGATCAGGATGTCCTTCTTCATGGCGCCTCGTTGGGTGTCGGCCTCGATGCTTCTGGCAATGGCTGCCGAATTGACGGCATTATTGTTTCCAAGTAAATTGTTTCTCAAGCGGCATGGGTGGTCTCCCCCTCTCCACACCCTGACCGACCGCTTGTGCCACCAGGAGGCCTCTTGACACCCCCTCGACACACCGCACCTGAGTCCGATGCCGCGATCCGCGTCAAGGCACTCGAGTCCTTGCTCGCCGAAAGAGGCCTGATCGACCCGAAGGCGCTGGACGTGCTGGTCGACACCTACGAGTCGAAGATCGGCCCGCGCAACGGCGCCAAGGTGGTGGCGCGCGCCTGGGTCGACCCCGACTACAGGCAGCGGCTGCTCAGCGACGCCACGGCCGCGATCAAGGAACTCGGCTTCTCCGGCCTGCAGGGCGAAGACATGGTCGTGCTGGAGAACACCGACACGGTACACAACGTCGTCGTTTGCACTTTGTGTTCGTGCTACCCGTGGCCGACGCTGGGCCTGCCGCCGGTCTGGTACAAGTCCGCGCCGTACCGCGCCAGGGTGGTCAGCGACCCGCGCGGCGTGCTGAAGGAGTTCGGCACCGAGTTGCCAGACAGCGTCGAGGTCCGCACCTGGGACACCACCGCCGAACTGCGCTACCTGGTGCTGCCGCAGCGGCCGGCCGGCACCGACGGCCTCAGCGAGGAAACACTGGCGGCGCTGGTGACACGCGACTCGATGATCGGCGTGACCCGGCTGCCGGCTCCCGGCACCGGACAGGAGCGCAGCGCATGAACGGCATCCACGACCTCGGCGGGATGCACGGCCTGGGCCCGGTGCTGACCGAAACCAACGAACCGGTGTTTCACGAGCCCTGGGAAGGCCGCGCCTTCGGCCTGTTCGCCGCGACCTTCGTCTTTGCGGGCTACACCGTCGACGAGTTCCGCCACGCGATCGAGAAGATCGCCCCGGCGCATTACCTCGACTCGTCGTACTACGAACACTGGATGTTCGCTTTCGAGGAAGCGCTGATCAAGCGCGGCTTCGTGTCGCGCGAAGAGCTCGACGCCCGCATCGCGTTGTTGAAGGCGTCGCCGTCGGCGGCAGGAGCCCCATGATGCTGCTCACTCCCGACATCGTCCCCGTCGTCGTCGCCACCGGCGCATCGGCGCGCATCGCCGCCGACGCGGTACCTCGCTTCCAGCGCGGGGAGCGGGTCCGCGTGCGCAACCACAACCCAAGCACGCACACCCGGCTGCCTGGCTACCTGCGCGGCAAGATCGGCGTGATCGAACTGGACCATGGCGTGTTCGCCTTCCCAGACACCCACGCTCATGGACTCGGCGACAAGCCTCAGCACTGCTACAGCGTGCACTTCAGTGCGCGCGAAGTGTGGGGTGCAGACGCTCACGTATCCGACACGCTGCGCGTGGACCTGTTCGACGACTACCTCGACCCGGCATGAAGGCCTTCGTGTCGACCTGGTGGCGATGAGCGCCGGCGCCACTCCAGTACTGTTGTCGCTCCGGCTGCCGCTCGGCGGCGACGACGACCTGAAGTTTGCCGCGCCTTGGGAGGCCCGGGCCTTTGCCATCGTCGTCAGCCTGAGTCAGGCGGGGCACTTCACATGGTCCGACTGGGTCGAGTGCTTCTCGCGCGAGGTGGCTCTCGACGCAGGCGTCGAGGCGACTGGCGGCAAGCCCAGGAGCTACTACGAACAATGGTTGAGCGCAGCCGAATCGCTGCTCTCGGCCAAGGGGCTGATGACCGCCGAGCAACTGCAGGCGCGGCGCCTCGCGGTCGCCGTGGCCGGCACCGGCAACGCCCGGCGTTGGCCCTCGGAGAACCCTTAGAGTCCCGCTGTCTTTTATTTTCCATGTGAAATGTCTTGACAGCCGACGCCTCGCGTCATAACGTTGTCTCCACAGTAAACGTCGGATGCAGGCCATCCGACAAGTCGACAGAATGATCGCGACGGCATCAAGGCCGTTGGTGATCAGAGCAACAAGGCTCATCCGGTGCACACCAGCGCCGGATGGGCTTTTTTCGTTTTCACCCTGGGAAGCAGCGCCGAATGACAGTCACCGCAGGAATCGACCTGATGCGCGGCCGGCCGACGCCGGCCATCGGCAGCACCGAGGCCAAGCTCCAGCAGCGCAAGCTCGATGCACTCAAGCGCGGCGTGCATCGCATCGCCGATGCAGCTGCGCTGCCGTTCGGCGTGCATCTCATCGGTGTCGGCGGTGCCGGTGCCCGGGTGGTCGAGCAGTTCCTGCGCGACGCGCCAGCGGACCTTCTCGACGTGCCCGGCTCGCGTCTGACGGCGCTGGCAGTGGACATCGGCGAGCAGGACCTCGGTGCGGTGCGCACCCTGGCCGGGCGCTTCGACGCCAGCCGTGCGCAGGTGGAGACGATCTCGCTCGCGCTGCCTGAAGCCGGGCTGTTGCAGGAAACGCTGTCGAGCTATTGCGATTTCCTGAAGCTTGAGTACCCGATGTACCACCCGAACCCCGACGCAGGGGCCTGGCTGCCGACGCAAGCGGCGACGGCGCGGGTCGGCGAGCGGCAGTCTCGGGCTTTGGCCAAAGCCGCCTACGGCCGCGCCTACTACGACGGTGATCGGCCGATGGCAGCCGCGCTCAAGCGTTTCGCCCGCAGTGTCGAAGCGACCCAGGGCGACGCTGTGGTCTGCCTGGTGTTCGGCCTGGCCGGAGGCACCGGCAGCGGCATCGCGCTCGACCTCGCCCGCCACCTGTCGAACGGCGTGTTCGGCCGCCGCGTTCTCATCACGGGCATCGGCATCGCGCCGCATGCCAACGAGGCGCTGGCCGACGGTGGCGCATCGCTGTTCCCGGTGCTCGCCGAACTCGACGTGTTGTGTGACGAAGAGAAGAACCGCGGCGTAACGCTGTCGTGTGGTGACCTCTACAAGAACCCGTTCACCGCCGGCTTCGTGGTCGTCCCTCAGCCGTCGGGGGCCGATGTCGCGTCGACCCGCGCGGTGGTCAACACCGAGTTGGTGTCGCTGTTTCAGCACCGCCATGGCGCCAACCTATGGGAAGCCCTACGGCTGTTGAACTGGGTGGCTGCGCCTTCGACTCAACATTCGGCTGCACGCACCCCTTGGGGCGCGCGCTGGATCCACCTGTTCGGCTTCGGCAGCGCACACACGGCCCCGGTCGGTGTCGATGTGCCGGCGGCGCTGGGCCTGCTGCCGGGCTATGCGCCCGAGTTCATCGAGCTTCGGCAGGCCGATGGCGATGATCCGAGCGCCACCGCCAGGGCGTGGGCCGAAGCGCTCGACGCGGCACTGCTGCCCGAGGTGCCGACCCACCTTGTGCCCGGTGCGCCGGCTGGCACCGTGCAGTTTCTGCTGCCACGACTGGCCAAGACGGACCTCGACCTCTTCGTGCGGGCACGTGACGCCTACGACACGATGCCCGCCGCCGACCGGCTTGCGTCGCACGCGCTGCTGCTCGAACAAGGCGTGCTGCTGTGCGAGCCGTCGCGCCGCATCGAAGGCATGGCCGGTGCGAGTCTGGGCGACGGTGGTCACTGGATCGCGGTGCCGCTGGACGCACTGCGTGGCGAAATCGGCTGACCTGCCGGCACTTCACAGGAGACCCTGCCATGCCACTGGACTGGAAGACGGTCGTCGACAAATACGGCCAAGGCTACATGGTGCCCACGGTGGCCGGGGGCAAGTTCCTGAAGATCGCCTTTGTCGACGACGAGGCGATCCACATCGAGTCGCCGATCTGGCAGGCCAGACTGCAGCGCATCAACCTCGAGAAGGGTGTCGAGCTGATCGAGGCCGGCACCATTTCTCGTGACCCGGGCCTGTTCGTCGAGGACTACATGCTGTACGTCGCCAACGAACGCGCCACCTCGGTGGCGCACATCCTGCGCGACCTGGGTGTGCTCGACGCCACCGAGACCTTTTCCATCCGCTGCTGAGCCAGACCATGGTCAGCACAACGGTCACCCATGGCAGCGGTCTCGACCCACCGTCGAGCTCTCTGCCGCCGACGGGCACTCGGCTGCATCTCGTGCCCACCGTTCGTCAATCCCCCCCAGACTGGAGCTAAGAAATGACCTCATCATCCCTCTACAACAGCGCCACCGGCGTCCAGGCACCGCACTGCCTGCATGCCATCGGCATCGGCCGCACCGGCGCGGTCTACATCGAGGCCTTGCTGCGCACCGGTGAGATCGAAGACCTGCTGACCGACCCGCGTGCCACCTTCGCGGCGATGGTCGTCGACATCGGCGATCAGGACATGGGGGTCGTCATCGACTACGCCAACTCGTTCAAGAAGCGGCTCGAGTCGCGTGGCATCCCGCTCGAGCGCTTCCAGTTCCAGGCCATCGCCTTGCCGATCCCTGACAAGGCGGAATTCTTCGAGGGCCTGAACCGCACCCGCGAATTCCTCAAGCTCGAGTACCCGCGCTACTACTGGAACCCGAACTTCGAGTCCTACGTGCCGCACAAGATCAAGATGCCGGCCGCCGGCGGGCACATTCCGCGCGTGGTGGCCAAGGGCATCTACGCCAACGCCTACTACGCCGGCGAGCGTCCGCTCGACGTGGCGCTGCGCAACTTCGTCGACCAGGTCGAGAAGGCCACGCTGCCCTCCTTGGTGATGGTCGCCTTCAGCATGGCCGGCGGCACTGGCAGCGGCATGGTCGTCGACCTTGCGCGCCACCTGTCGAATGTCAAGCTCGGCCGCCGCATCCCGGTCATCGGCGTGGGCCAGCTGCCGCACAGCGGCGACGGCGAGTACTACAACAACCCGACGACCTACACCACGCTGAACGACCTCGACTGCATGCTCGACGACGACAAGAACGCCGGCGTCACGGCGGTCTGGGGCGACCTGTACCGCAGCCCGTTCACCGGCGGCTTCTTCGTCGTCAACCCCGAGCAGAGCTGGGCGCGACTGACGGCATACACCACCACGGGCGAAAAGGAAGTCCGCCAGAGCTTCAAGCAGCTGGTGACCAACCGCTTCGTCGCCGACTCGTTCATGCGTTTTGCCGTGCTCGACTACGGCCGTGTGCTGTTCCGCGCGCTGCGGCCGGCCGGCTTCACCGGCGCACCGCACGAAACACTGTCGGCCAAGTCGCGCAACTGGACGCTGTTCGATGTCGCCAAGCTCACCCACCCGGGCGTGCAGGTGCTGCCGGGCGAAGCCGGCTCGAAGTGGGACTCGGTGATCGCGCAGTGGATCGACTTCGTTCCGAAGTACAGCGGGCTGAAGGATGGGTTCAAGACCGACTACGCCGAAGTCCATATTCACGCCTCTCGCGACATGGGTTTCGACCTGCTCAGCAAGGGCTTCAAGGACTTGATCACCAAGGACTACCTGCTGCCCAACGACTCGACCTACCAGACCTACAACCACGAGTTCTTCGACGCGCTGACGGCCTACGCCAACATCATCCTGCCCGGGGTGGCAAAGACCGACCTGACGGCCTTCTGGGCCAGCCAGAAGAACTACGACGCGCTGGAGTGGGAAGCCAAGCTGTACGAGCACGCGTGGCTGATCGACATCGGCCCGATGCTGTCGGAGCCGGCGATCCGCTTCGAAGGCATGGCCGGCGAGTGCATCTGGGGTTGTGCCTGCTGGGTGGTCGTGCCTTACGACCAGCTGCGCGGTGACAAGCTGCCGCCGCCGAACCGCAAGGTGATCATGGAAGAAGGCATCGCGATGATGACCAAGACCGTGGTCAAGACGCCCGGCGGTGACGCCAAGCAGCTGGCCAAGGCACACGCCTGAGCCAGCAGCGCACAAGCTGTGCGCAGATGGGCCGCGAGGCTCATTCCGAGTGAACCGGGGCCGCCGACCTCCAGGCAGCCCCGGTAGCGCAAACCGGTCCGGATCAAGATGACAAACCCACTCCAGCCTTACCTGATCGAGCGCGAACCGTACTACCGCGCCGCCGGCAACGAGGTCGCACTCTTCACGGCAGCGTTCGCGCGCGGTTTGCCGATGATGCTCAAGGGCCCCACCGGCTGCGGAAAGACGCGTTTCATCGAACACATGGCCTGGCGGCTGCAGCGGCCTTTGATCACGCTGGCCTGCAACGAGGACATGGCTGCGTCGGACCTCGTCGGGCGTTACCTGCTCGACGCGCAGGGCACCGTCTGGCACGACGGCCCGTTGACCACCGCCGTCCGCCACGGCGCCATCTGCTACCTCGACGAAGTGGTCGAAGCCCGGCAGGACACCACCGTCGTGATCCACCCGCTGACCGACGAGCGCCGCATGCTGCCGCTGGACAAACGCGGTGAACTGGTCAAGGCGCACCCCGACTTCCGGCTCGTCGTTTCCTACAACCCGGGCTACCAGAGTGTCGCCAAGGACATGAAGCCATCGACGCGCCAGCGCTTCGGTGCGATTGACTTCGACTTCCCGCCGCCGGCCGTGGAAACCGAGGTCGTCGCGCACGAGAGCGGCGTCACCCCGGCGCTGGCGCTGCAGTTGGTGAAGATCGCCGAGCAGTCGCGCGCGCTGCGCGGGCGCGGCCTGGACGAAGGCATCTCGACGCGCATGCTGGTGCATGCCGGCGCCTTGATCGCCGAAGGCATTGCCGTGCACGACGCGTGCGCCCTGGCGATGACGACACCGATCACCGACGACCGCGACCTGCAGGCCGCGCTCGCCGGCTTTGTCGAAGCGCAGTTCGGGCCGCGGCGATGACTGACAACGGCAACCTGCTGACGCGGCGGCTCGACGTGCTGCGCGGCATCGACCGCCCGACTTTCGATGTCCTGCTCGCCGATCCGGCGTGGCACGACGGTCTGGCCGCAGCCGATGCCGCAGCGCTGGTCGACCTGCTGGCGCAGGTCGCCAGCGAAGCAACCGATGCCGCGTTGGCGCTGGCCTTGCGCCTGGGCGACCTGATCGCCACCGTGCCCGACCCCAACAGCCTGCGCAAGTGGGCACTGCACGGCCTGCAGCGCCACCAGCACCACCCGAAGGCGCGGCTGCAGTACTTCGAGCGCGACGATCCGCGACTGTTTGCCGATCAGCAGTCCGACGCCGACTCGGCCGACCTGCTCGCACGACGTGTCGCGCTGCAGGCCTACCTGGCCGGCTTCGGCGTCACGACACACGGCATCGAGCTGCACGAGCCGCAGGCCGCCGGCCAGCCGCCGCCCGCCCCCGCCGTGGCCGACGACGTGATCCGCTTCCCGCGCCGCTGCGCCGTGGCCGCGACCCAGGCCGACCGGGCCGCGCTGTACCGCGCCAGCATCGCGCACATCGCGGCGCACCTGCGGCACTCGCCGTTGGCGCGGCTGGCGGGCAGCCGGCGGCCGATGTTGCTGGCGACCATCGCTCTCGTCGAGGACGCACGCGTCGAGCGCCTGATGCTGCGCGATTACCCCGGCCTGCGCAGCCTGTGGGGCGTGTTCCACACCGCCACACGCGAAAGCGCGGGATTCGACTACGCCGGCCTGGCCGCGCGGCTGGCGCGCGCACTGCACGACCCGGCCTACGTCGACAGCAACGCCTGGGTGAACAAGGGCCGGGCCCTGTTCGAAGACGCGGCCGCCACCGACCTGCACGACGTGGCTGCATTCGAGGCCATCGGCCGCCAGCTTGCCATCGACGTCGAGAAGATGCGCCTGCCCTTGCTGCCCTCGTACCGCCCGCAGCCGCCCTACCGCGACGACAACACCCTGCTGTGGAACATGAACGCCGCGCTGCCGCTCGATGACGAGGCCACCGCGCCGCGAGAAGACTACGAATTCCGGCCCCGCGACCAGCTGCCGCCCGACCTGCCGAGCGTCGACGTAGACACGCGTCGCCGGACCCGCCATCCCGAGTGGGACCACCGGCTCGACGCGCTACGCGAAGATTGGGCGACGGTCATCGAAAGCGGCCCGGCAACGCACCGCGGCGCAGTCAACCGGTTCGCACAGAAGTCGGCGCAACGGGTGCGCGGCCTCGAACAGACGCCAGACCGCTCGATCCGGCTGAACCGCCTCGCCGAGGGTGATGAGCTCGACCTCACCGCTGCTGTGGACGGCGCGATCCAGCAGCGCTCCCGGCTGGCGCCCGACGGCCGCATCTTCCGCCGCCACGGCCGCGGCCACCGGGCCACCGCGGTCGTGCTGCTGATGGACCTGTCGGTGTCGACCCGGCGCTTCGTGCCGGGTAGCTTCACCACCGTGCTCGAGGTCGAAAAGCGCGCTGCGCGCGTGGTCGCTCAGGCGCTGGACAGCGGGCGCGACCGCGTGGCGGTGCACGGCTTTGCCTCCAACGGCCGCCACGAGGTGAACTACCAGCGCATCAAGGATTTCGACGAGCCTTTCGGTGCCGAGCAACAGGCCCGGCTGGCCGCCGTGCAGGGCAGCCTGTCGACGCGCATGGGCGCGGCGCTGCGCCACGCCAGCGCCGCGCTCGATGGCCAGACGGTGGACCACAAGGTGATCCTGATGCTGACCGACGGCGAGCCGTCCGACGTCGACGTGGTCGAAGACGAACACCTGGTGGAAGACGCGCGCCATGCAGTGGCCAGCGCCGCGGCGCGGGGCATCCGCACGTTCTGCCTGACGCTGGACCGCCAGGCCGACGCCTACGTGCGGCGCATCTTCGGCAGCCGCAACTACCTGATCGCCGACCGCGCTGACGCCTTGGCCGGTCACACCGGCGACGCGCTGGTGCGCCTGGTGGCCCATTGAACGCAACGCTCAAGGAAACGACCGCATGACCGCACCAACCCCCGCGCAGAAGATCCCGGTCACCGTCATCACCGGCTACCTCGGTTCCGGCAAGACGACGCTGCTCAACCACATCCTCACTGGCCAGCAGGGTCGCAAGGTGGCGGTGATCGTCAACGAGTTCGGCGAGATCGGCATCGACGGCCAACTGATCGAGCAGGACGGCGACGAGCAACTCATCGAGTTCAACAACGGCTGCCTGTGCTGCACCGTGCGCGGCGACCTCGTCACGACGATCGACAAGCTGCGCCAGCGCGCTGGCGATCTCGACGCGATCCTGATCGAGACCACCGGCCTGGCCGACCCGGCGCCGGTGGCATCGACCTTCTTCGTCGACGAAGCAGTGCGCGCCGGCACCCGGCTCGATGCATTCGTCACCGTTGTCGATTCGGTCAACCTGGAAAAGAACCTGGAACAGAGCGTCGAAGCCCAGGAGCAGGTGGCCTTTGCCGACATCGTGCTGGTCAACAAGACCGACCTCGTCGACGAAGAACAGTTGCAGCGCATCGAGCGCCGCGTGCGTTCGCTCAACCCGCTGGCCCGCATGCACCGCAGTGCCAACAGCGTGATCGACCTCGGCCTGGTGCTCGGCGTCAATGCCTTCCAGCTCGACGCCAAGCTGCAGGTCGACCCCGAGTTCCTCGGCGACCACGCGCACGAGCACGACGCGGCCATCACCTCGATCGTGCTGCGCGAAGAGCGGCCGGTCGACATGAACCGCTTCATGTCTTGGATATCGCCGCTGCTGCAGAAGGAAGGCGACCGTTACCTGCGCACCAAGGGCGTCTTCAACGCCAAGGGCTTCAACGAGCGCGTGGTGTTCCAGAGCGTGCGCATGCTGACGACCATGGCTCGCTTCCACGCCTGGCGCGACGACGAGCCGCGGCGCACCGAGTACGTCGTCATCGGCCGTGACCTCGATCGCGAGATGCTGGCCGCCGGCCTGGCGCACTGCGTCGCCAAGTGATTCGCAAATCCCCTTCGACCTCCTGGAGAACACCCCATGGACGCTGAACTGATCTCCTTCTCTGGCCTTGTGCTGATGTTCGTACTCGGCCTGCGCCACGGCCTGGACCCTGACCATATCGCCTGCATCGACGGCCTCACCTGGCAGGCGCTGAATCACCAGCACCGGCATGCGAAGTGGATCGGCACGCTGTTCGCCATCGGCCACGGCTTGCTGGTGACGGTGATCGCGGTTGCGGTCAGCCAGCTGACGAAGAAGATCCACGTGCCCGACGGCGTGGTGACGGTGTTCGAGTGGATTCCGACCCTGCTGCTGCTACTGGTGGGTACGCTCAACCTGCGGCTGCTGCTGCGGGCGCAACAGAACTACCAACCGACCGGCTGGAAGATGCGGCTGATTCCGGCGCGACTGCGCAACAACGGCAGCCCGCTGGCGGTGATCGCGATCGGCGTGCTGTTTGCCACCGTCTTCGACACCGCCACGCAGGCGTCGGCGTGGGGCTACGTGGCCAGCATCAAAGGCGGCGGCCTGCTCGCCGCGCTGGCCGCCGGGCTGGTGTTCACCGCCGGCATGGTGATCACCGACACGCTCGACGGGCGGCTCATCTGCCACGTCAACCGCAGCTCGCAGGCGGCCACCGCTGGGCCTCGCTACCGGCGCATCCTGGGCTGGCTGATCGTCGCCATTTCGTTCGGCGTGGCGTTCTACAACATCGGCAAGGCGCTGTTGCCGGCGATCGAACTCGATGACCTGGCGTTCACGCTGACCGGCGCGGCGCTCATCGTCCTGATGGCGTTGATCTGGGCATGGCTGGCCTACAAGCGCACAGCACCCCAGCCCCCCGCGCAACGCAGCGCCGCCTGATCTTCCCCCCCACCTGACCCAAGTCCTGAGTGAAGGATAGCTCTGCCATGCCCATTCAGACCAACGACCGCCTGCCCGCAGGCCGATTCAAGACCATCACCGTGTCCGGCATCACCGACGTTGCATCCGACAAATTGTTCGCCGGCCGCAAGGTCGCGCTGTTCGGCCTGCCAGGCGCCTACACGCCGGTGTGTTCTGCCAGCCACCTGCCGGGTTATGTCACCAACCACGACCAGCTCAAAGCAGCAGGCTTCGACGAAATCGTCTGCGTCGCGGTCAACGACCCGTTCGTGATGGACGCCTGGGGCAGACAGCATGGCGCCGAAGGCAAGGTGACGATGCTCAGCGACGCCGACGCCTCGTTCACCAAGGCCATCGGCCTGGTCGCCGACCTCGGCGCCTTCGGGCTGCACGACCGATCGGAGCGCTATTCGATGGTCGTCGAAGACGGCGTCGTGAAGAAGCTCGATGTCGAGAAGACGGTCTTCGACCACGATGGCACCAGCGCGGTGTGCATGTTGCGCGGCTGATCGCAGCTGAAAGGGTCCGCCATGAAGATCCCCCGCGCCCTCCGCCGCGACCGCAGCGATGTCATCTGGTCGTGCCTGCCGCGCTGGCCTGCCCCCTGGGCCGGCATGGTGGTGCTGGGCTGCACGCCGACTTTCCTGAACGCGCAGACGTCCGGCGAAACGCTGGTGGCCGCGACCGAGCGCATCGAGGTCGTCGGCCGCGCCGAACGACGCATCGGCCGGACGGTGGCGGCCAGCGAAGGCGCTGTCGCCGGTGTCGACCTGACGGTGCGCCCGCTGCTGCGCACCGCCGAGTTGCTGGAAGTGGTGCCGGGCCTGATCGCGGTACAACACTCCGGCGGTGGCAAGGCGAACCAGTACTTCCTGCGCGGCTTCAACCTCGACCACGGCACCGATTTCAGCCTGCTCGTCGATGAGGTGCCGATGAACTTCCGCACCCACGGCCACGGCCAGGGTTACCTCGATGTCGGCGGCCTGATTCCCGAAGTGGTGACGCGAATCGACTACCGCAAAGGGCCGTACCGCGCCGACGCAGGTGACTTCAGCCTGGTCGGCATGGCGAGCATGACGACGGCAGACCGCTTCGAGCGGCCGTTCGGGTCGGTGCAGGTCGGCCGATTCGGCTACGAACGTGCAGTGGCCGGCACCTCATGGACCGCGGGCGACACCGATGTGTTGTTGGCCGCCGAGGCCAAGCGCTACGACGGCCCCTGGGAACTGCCCGAGCGCTTGCGCCACGGGTCGATGTACGCCAAGGCCACCCACGACACCGACGTCGGCACGATTCGCGCCAGCTTGTCGGTCTACCACGCGACCTGGCGGCCCACCGAGCAGGTCCCCGACCGCGCCATCGGCACAGTGATTGCCGACGAGTTTGGTGCGCTCGACCCCGACCTGAAAGGCCACACCGACCGCGTGATCGCCGCGCTGCGGCTGGACAGCGAGGCCTGGCGTGTCTCGGCCTACGCGCAGTACTACGACTGGAAGCTGCTGTCGAACTTCACCTTCTTTCTCGACGACCCGGTGAACGGCGACCAGCTCGAACAGTCCGACCGGCGCAACATTTACGGCGGGCGCATCGAAAGGCGCTTCAAGCCGGCCGACGGCTGGCGTGTCGCGCTCGGCATGGAGAGCCGCTTCGACGACATCAGCTCGGTGGGCTTGTACAAGACCGTGGCCGGCGCGCGTGTGGCGCCACGCGGTTTGTTCGCGGTGGAAGAGCTCTCAGCGGCCGTGTATGCCGAAGCCAGTGTCGCCGCTACCGACCAACTCGAGTTGTTCGGCGGGCTGCGTGCCGACCACTACAGCTTCAAGACCCGCGCGCTGGCCGGGCCGGACAGCTGGAGCGGCGATGTCGATGACAACCTGTTGTCACCCAAGGTCGGAGCGTCGTACCGGGTCGGCGGCGGCTTTGCGTTGTACGGCAACTGGGGGCGAGGCTTCCATTCGAACGATGCCCGCGGCGTCACCGCGCCGTCCGACCCGGCGCCGGGGCTGGTACGCGGCACCGGCAGCGAGCTCGGCGCCCGCTACGAACAGCCCGGCCTGAACGTGGCCGCGACGCTGTGGCGGATGGAGGTAGACAGCGACCTGATCTTCGTCGGCGACTCCGGCGCCGTCGAGCCGGCCGGCGCGACGCGCCGCCGTGGTATCGAGCTGTCGGCGTTCTGGAAGCCACTGTCGTGGCTGACTTTCGACGCCGCAGTCACCGCCAGCCGCGCACGCTTTGTCGACGCGCCCGGTGCCGACCGCGTGCCCGGCGCGCTCGACCGCACCGGCGAACTCGGCGCGTCGGTGATCTTCGACAAATGGAACGCTTCGATGCGGGTGCGGCACCTCGGGCCGCACGCGCTGGTCGAAGACAACAGCGTGCGTTCCAGCGGCACCACGCTGGTCAATTTTCGTACCGCCTGGACGCCCAAGCAGTGGGGCAACGGGCGCCTGGAACTGTTTGCCGAACTGCTCAACGCCTTCGACTCGCGCAGCAAGGACGTCGACTACTTCTATGCGTCGCGCCTGCCCGGCGAGCCGGCCGAAGGCGTGGAAGGCGTGCACAGCCGGGTCGTCGAGCCGCGCAGCCTGCGCGTCGGCTTGCGGGTCGGGTTCTGACCGGTGAATCCTTGAACGACGTACAGCGGCAACGGCCGCCACGACCCGCCTTCCCGGCTTACAAGCGCCAGTTGCTGGTGTGCACCGGCCGGCGCTGCGCAGCGGACGGCATGGACGCAGCAGCGCTGGACGCCGTGGGCCATAGGCTGATCCGGGCCGGACTGCTGGCGGATGGGCCGTTGCGCGTCAAGCCCACACGCGCCGACTGCCTGGGTGCCTGCGGCAGCGGACCGGTGGTCTGCGTGCAGCCCGACGGCGCCTGGTACTGGGGTGTCACGCCGCCGGACATGGACCGCATCATCGAGCAGCACCTGCTCTGCGGGCGGGTGGTCGAAGACCTGCTCTTCCATGCGGGGCCGTCAGGCGCTGCGGCCGGGAGCGAACATGAAGGCTGAGACCCGGCGTCGACCCGACGATCCGGCGTTCGTCTATGAGGTACATGTCTTCTGCTGCACCAATCAGCGCCCGACGACGCACCGGCGAGGCTGTTGCGGCAGCAAAGGCTCGCAAGCGCTGGCCGACTACATGTGTCGACGGGCGATGGTGACAGCGGCACAACGCCACATCCGCATCAACCTGTCGGGTTGCCTGAACCTGTGTGAACTCGGGCCGGCGATGGTGATCTACCCGGAAGGCGTCTGGTACAGATACGAAACCGACGCCGACATCGAGGAGATTCTCGACCGCCATGTGGTCCGCGGGGAGCGCGTCGAACGTCTGATGATCCGGGACTTTTCTCGACTGCACCGCTGATGCTGGCGGCGGCAGCCCAAAAGGTCAGTTGCTGCCGGTGTCGGCCTCGAGAAAGGTCTCCAGCAGCTTCTTCAGTTGCGCGGTCTTGCGTGCGCCCAGCATGGACTCGATGCCCACGTGGTGCGCATCGACGCGTTCGGTGAGCCGCTCGACCACCTCCAGCCCGAGGTCGCTGATGAAGACCAGAACACGGCGGTTGTCATTGGCATCGGCAGCACGCTGCACGACACCGCGACCGACCAGCTTGTCGATGTTCTTCGTCAGCGCCGGGCCGTTGAGCAGCACACGCTCAGCGAGCTCGCCCATCGAGTGGCCCTGTTCGTCGGAGAGCACGTGGAGGATGCGCCAGTGCTCTTCGTTGAATTCGTCGTCGTCGATCGACTTGATCAGGCCCAGCCGCATGCGCCGTTGGGCCGAAGCCAGCAGATAGGCAAGGTAGTCGTTGAGGTCTTGGTCGGGCATGAGAGTTGCGTTATTGATTTTCCCCGCCTCTGATTCTATGCTGCGGAAGTTTCCTCGGAAAACATTGGTGCGATCGATGTGTGTTTCTGCGCACACACGCACTCATCAACGCCCCAGCGTGGTGCGATGACTGGAGTGAACATGCCGTCGATGTCCGTCGTCGCGTCTGCCCGCCGTTCGCTTGCCAACACCGCGCGTGGCCGCAAATCGGCACCATGGCGCCGCCATCTGCCTGACGGCCAGCGCGACTGGGCCCGCGGTGGACTGTCATTCACCGTCGGGCTGTGTGTGCCGACACGCGGTGCGGCCGGGATCTGGGGTCCGTCGTCCCTGGCGGCAGCGCGGCTGGCCGAGGAAGAGCTGAACCGCGGCAACGGGATCGGTGGACGGCCGTGCGAATTGCTGGTCGTCGACGCGTCCGATGAATCGCCGGATGTCGAGCGCACGCTGACCGAACTGGTGCTGCACAACGAGGTCGATTCCCTCGTCGGCATGTGCATCAGCTCGGTTCGCGAGCGCATCGTCGGCGCGGTCGGCGGCCACATCCCCTTCGTCTACACCTGCCTGTACGAAGGCGGCGATTCAACACCGGGTCTGTTCGCGATCGGCGAGACTTCGGCGCGCCAACTGCGCCCGGCCATGGCCTGGCTGAGCGCCCACACGCCGGTTCGGCGCTGGATGCTGGTCGGCCCGGACTACATTTGGCCTCGGGTCTCACACCAGATCGCACGGCGCTGCATTGCCGACAACGGTGGCCAGGTGGTCGGCGAACTGATCGTGCCCTTCGGCAGCAGCGACTACTCCGAGGTCTTCGACCGCCTGCGCCAGAACGCTGCGGAAGGCATCCTGATCTCGATGGTCGGCCAGGACGCGGTGGAATTCAACCGCGCGTTCGCACGCAGTGGACTCGCAAGCCGTGTCCTGCGGCTGTCGTGCGCCATCGAAGAAAACCAGCTGCTGGCCATCGGTGCGGAGAACACGGAGAACCTGCACGTCGTGCTCGGCTACTTTGCGTCCTTGCAGACCGACGCCAACCTGGCCTTCAAGGAACGTTACGCCGCCCGCTTCGGTGCACGCGCGCCGACCCTGAACTCGATCGGCCAGTCGCTCTATGAAGGCCTGCACTTCCTGGCGATGCTGTTCGAGCAGAGTGCTGGGTTTGCCGGTGCGTCGATGCCGTCACACCCACGCCTGGCCCACGCCAGCGCACGGGGCTCAGCCTACCGGGGCGCGGATGCCGTCTTCGCGCCGATGTATCTGGCCCGCGCCGAAGGCCACCACTTCCGCGTGATTGCCCGCTTCTGACGCCGGTCGAGGGGGTGCGCCGCAGGGCGTTCGAGTCAACGGCAGGACCGACTGTTACTTGACTTGGAAAATAACCGTCCCCATCATCGGGCTCCCGATCACACCCTTCCTGGAGACTCGAGATGGCCGTCAAGCGCCCCACACCGGCACAGCTTCAACAGGTCGCACTGGACCTCGGCATCCACCTGTCGGAGGCGCAGGTCGCCACCTACAACACGCTGCTGCAACCCAACTTCGATGCCTACGACCTGATCGACTCTTTGCCGGACTACCTTCCCACCGTGATCTACCCGCGCACGCCGGGCTACCGGCCGAGCGGCGAAGAGAACAAGTACGGTGCCTGGTACGTCAAGAGCACCATCCACGGCGCCGCCAAGGGCAAGCTGAAGGGAAAGACCGTTGCGATCAAGGACAACGTCTGCGTCGCCGGGGTGCCGATGATGAACGGTGCCTCGACGATGGAGGGTTATGTGCCGAACGTCGACGCGACCATCGTCACCCGGCTGCTCGACGCCGGCGCGACGATCGCCGGCAAGGCCGTGTGCGAGTACTTTTGTTTCTCGGGCGGCTCGCACACCAGTTCGTCGGGGCCGGTGCACAACCCGCACCGCATAGGCTGGTCGGCCGGTGGGTCGAGTTCGGGCAGCGCGGCGCTGGTGGCGGCCGGCGAAGTCAACTTGGCCATCGGCGGCGACCAGGGCGGCTCGGTGCGCATTCCTTCCGCGTTCTGCGGCACCTATGGCATGAAGGCCACGCACGGCCTGGTGCCCTACACCGGCATCATGCCGATCGAACTGACCATCGACCACTGCGGCCCGATCACTGCCAACGTCAGCGACAACGCGCTGATGCTCGAAGTGCTGGCCGGCCCCGACGGGCTCGACCCTCGCCAGCACGCCGGCCGCGAAGCGCAACCCTATACCGAGTTGATGAAGGGCGGCGTCAAGGGGCTGCGAATCGGCGTCGTCAGCGAGGGTTTCGGCTGGGACAACTCGATGCCGGCGGTCGACGCCCAGGTTCGAAAGGCGGCCGAACGCTTCAGGCAACTCGGCGCGACGGTGGCCGAGGTTTCGGTGCCGATGCACCGAATGGGGCTGGCGATCTGGCTGCCCGTCGCCGCCGAAGGAGCGACGCAGCAGATGATGAAGGACAACGGCCATGGCTACAACTGGAAGGGCCTGTATGTCACCAGCATGATCGACTGGCATGCCGGCTGGAAGGGGCGCGCCGACGAACTGTCGGATCCGCTGAAGCTGACGATGGTGCTCGGCGAATACTTCACCAAGCACTACCGCGGCCACTTCTACGCCAAGGCGCAGAACCTGACCCGCCAGTTGACGCAGGCCTACGACGACGCCTTCAAGGACTTCGACCTGTTGCTGATGCCCACGCTGCCAATCACCGCCAGCAAACTGCCGGCGCCGGGTGCTTCGGTCGAAGAGATCGTCGGACGCGCGCTGGAGATGATTGCCAACACCGCGCCGTTCGACAGCACCGGCCACCCGGCGATGAGTGTTCCCTGTGGGCTGGCCGACGGGCTGCCCGTCGGCTTGATGCTGGTGGGCCGCAAGTACGAAGAAGGCACGATCTACCGAGCCGCGTACGCATTCGAGCAGGCGGGAGACTGGAAGACAGTCTGAGCGCATCACCTCCTGCGGGTGCTGGTTGGCTGTGAGGCGCGTGGGTGGCCATTGCTCCATTGATCAACGCCAAGCGCTCGGTCCCGGTGAGTGCGCCGCGTTGCACGCAGCCTTGTTCACACACTGCACACCGAGCACTCTGCGAATGGTGGCCCGCCTATGTCCCTCCGCCGCCGAACGTTAAGTTCCGCCTGGGACAACGAACAACCGCCCGAGGGGATGGCGAAGGTCAGGTATCGGTGCCCGCCGAGGTTCGCCGGCCAATTCTGAATGGCTGCAGACAGTCTGGGTCTGAAGTTCGATGAACTTCGGCTTTGTGCATCTTGCTGTCGCTCGTACCGCGGGGGTGTCCGAAATTCTGTGTGTGAGGCGGTTTACTGAAATGGCTGTTGGCTGATTTCTCTACTGTCTTGAGGCCCCTGCCAGGCCGCCGGAGGCGCCCCGGTTGAACCCGTGTACTCATGGTTC
>JBIJAP010000356.1:0-4012 GCA_044345715.1 Rubrivivax sp. | reverse complement strand
CAGGTCGACGAGCGCACCGCGTGCGAACAGCGCCTCCAGCTGCGGCTGGTGGTCGACGACATGGCCCCGTGCCAGCAGCAGGGTGCCGTCGGTGTCGCGCACGCCGAAGGGCAAAGGCTGGCCGAGCTGGACACGTTGCTTGACGGAGGCGAGTGGAGCGAGAGGCATGGTGTGGAGCAAACCGAGGATCAGCAGGCCGATGGGGGTCTTTTCGGTCGGGGCGAGTCAGAACTTGACGCCCGGGTCTGGCGGGCAGTGGCTTCTGGGCGGCAGGTGGAGCGGGCCCTTAAGCTGGCGCCATGAACGGCCGACACTCCTCCCCGCCCGCCCACACCCCTGAGCTGCCCGACGCCTGGGCGCTGCTGCACGGCAACCTGCACTGGCAGGTGCCCGAGCGCTTCAACATCGCCCAGGCCTGTGGCGAGCGCTGGGCGCAAGACCCCGCCGTGGCGCCGCGCACCGCCATCGCCTGGGAGCACGAGGACGGCCGCCACGGCCGCCTGAGCTACGGAGAGTTGCATGCGCAGGCTCTGCGCCTGGCGGCTGCGTTGGCAGGGCTGGGGGTCAAGCGGGGCGACCGCGTGGCCGTGGTCATGCCGCAGCGGCCCGAGACGGCGGTGTCGCACCTTGCCATCTACCGCATCGGCGCGGTGGCGATGCCCTTGTCCATGCTCTTCGGCCCCGAGGCGCTGGCCTTCCGGCTGCAAGACAGCGGCGCGGTGGTGGCGCTGGTGGACGAGACCGCCATCGACAACCTGCTCGCCGTGCGCGCCGAGTGCCCGCAGCTGCGCCGCGTGGTGGCCGTGGGCGCGGCGGCGGGCCGGGGCGATGTGGACTGGGCGGATGCGCTGGCCATGCGCCGCCGCACCCCGCCGGCCGCCGATACCGCGGCCGACGACGCGGCCGTGCTCATCTACACCAGCGGCACCACCGGCCCGCCCAAGGGGGCGCTGATTCCGCACCGTGCGCTCATCGGCAACCTCACCGGCTTCGTCTGCAGCCAGAACTGGTTCGGCCACGGCCGGCCCGACGCCAGCGACGAGGTCTTCTGGAGCCCGGCTGACTGGGCCTGGACGGGCGGCCTGATGGACGCGTTGCTGCCCACGCTGTACTTCGGCCGGCCCATCGTGGCCTGGCAGGGCCGCTTCACGCCCGAGGCGGCGCTGTCGCTGATGCAGCGCCACCGGGTGACACACACCTTCCTGTTCCCGACTGCGCTCAAGGCGATGATGAAGGCCGTGCCGCGCCCGCGCGAGCGTTTCGAGCTTCACCTGCGCGCCATCATGAGCGCGGGCGAGGCTGTCGGCGACGCCGTCTTCCACTGGTGCCAGACGGCGCTGGGGGTGACGGTGAATGAGATGTTCGGCCAGACCGAGATCAACTACATCGTCGGCAATGGCGGCCGCTGGGTCGACGACGCGGGCCATGCACACCCTGGCTGGCCGGCCCGGCCCGGCAGCATGGGCCGCGCCTACCCGGGCCATCGGGTGGCGGTGATCGACGACGACGGCCATGAGTGCCCGCGCGGCACGCCCGGCGACGTGGCCGTGCACCGGCTCGACGTGCATGGGCGGCCCGACCCGGTGTTCTTTCTGGGCTACTGGAACAACGAGCGCGCCACGCAGGGCAAGTACACCGGTGACCCGGGCAACAGCTGGTGCCGAACCGGCGACACGGCGGTGATGGATGCCGACGGCCACCTCTGGTACCAGGGCCGCAGCGACGATGTCTTCAAGGCCGCCGGCTACCGCATCGGGCCGAGCGAGGTGGAGAACTGCCTCGTCAAGCACCCGGCGGTGGCCAACGCGGCGGTGGTGCCCAAGCCCGACGCCGAGCGCGGCGCGGTGGTCAAGGCCTACGTCGTGCTGGCGCCGGGGTTCGAGCCTGGCAAGGCGCTGGTGGCTGAGCTGCAGCAGCACGTGCGCGGGCGCTTGGCGCCTTACGAGTATCCGAAGGAGATCGAGTTCATCGAGGCGCTGCCCATGACGACCACGGGCAAGGTGCAGCGGCGGGTGTTGCGGCTTCAGGAGGAGGAACGCGCACGCGCCGCGGCGACAATGCGGGCCTGACTTCCGCTCCGCCCCCACCATGCCCCATCTGATCGTCCACGGCGGCAGCCCACTTTCGGGCCGCATCGTGCCCAGCGCGAACAAGAACGCCGTGCTGCCCATCCTGTGCGCGACGCTGCTGACGCGTCACCCGGTGCGCCTGGTGGGCATCCCCGAGATCACCGACGTGCGCAAGATCCTCGAGATCTTCCGCCAGCTCGGCAGCCAGGTGCAGGTGGACTACACCGCCGGCACGCTGGAACTGCACCACGCCGACACGCGCTTCGACCCCGACGTGCACCACCTGCCCGAGGAGATGCGCAGCTCCATCATGCTGGTGCCGGGCCTGCTGGCGCGCTTCGGCGCCGCGCGCATCGAAAACGACGTGCAGGGCTGCACCCTGGGCGTGCGCGAGATCGACCCCCACGTCGAGGTGATGGAGCGCTTCGGCGCCACGGTGGAGCGCCGGCGCGAGGCACTGGTGATGCGCAGCGCCGACGGCGGCCTGAAGGCCAACGCGCACTGGCTCGACTACGCCAGCGTCACCACCACCGAGAATTTCGTGCTGTGCGCCGCCACGGCCCGGGGCACCAGCACGCTGATGAACGCGGCCAGCGAGCCGCACGTGCAGGAGTTCTGCCAGTTCATGGCGCTGCTGGGCGCGCAGATCGAGGGCATCGGCACCAGCCGGCTCACGGTGCACGGCGTGGCCGATCTCGGCCGGCCCGAGGGCGTGGAGTTCCGCTTCGCGGAAGACTTCCACGAGGCCGTCACCTTCATGGCCCTGGGCGCCATCACCGGCGGCGAGATCGTCGTCAAGAACTCGGCGCCGGAGCAGTTTCCGCTGATCGACCGCACCTTCGCCAAGTTCGGCGTGCAGGTGTTCCACGAGGGCGGCTGGAGTCGCGCCGTGGCCGACGGCCCGCTGCGCGTGAAGACGCCGTTCACGCAGAACATCCTGCCCAAGGTGGAGGCAGCGCCCTGGCCGTATTTGCCGGTGGACCTGCTGCCCATCTTCGTGGCCCTGGGCGTGCGTGCCGAGGGCAGCATGATGTACTGGAACAAGGTGTATGAAGGCGCGATGGGCTGGACGGCCGAGCTCGGCAAGTTCGGCGCGCACGCCTTCCAGAGCGACCCGCATCGCATCATCACCTTCGGCGGCAAGCCGCTGGTGGCGGCCGAGGTCGAGAGCCCCTACATCATCCGCGTGGCGATTGCGCTGCTGATGGTGGCCTGCAGCATCCCGGGCCGCAGCGTCATCCGCAACGCCACGCCGGTGCGGCGGGCGCACCCGCGATTTGCCGAGAACATCACGGCGCTGGGCGCGAAGGTGGAGTGGGTCGAGGGCGACTGAGGTTCTCGGGGGCTTCGACAGGCTCAGCCCGAACGGGGATTCTTCTTCGCTCGTGCCAATCACACCGAGGCCACACCGACGTGTTTCCCCGTTCGCGCTGAGCCTGTCAAAGCGCCGGTCGAGCTTGCAAACGATGGCCAGGAAAGACAAACACGTCAGCGAAACCCCCGCCACGGCCTGGCTCAAGGCGCGTGGCGTGGCCTACACCGAGCACCCGTACGACTACGTCGAGCACGGTGGCACCGCCGAGAGCGCGCGCCAGCTGGGCGTGCCGGAGCACGCGGTGATCAAGACCCTGGTGATGCAGGACGAGCGCGCCGAGCCGCTGATCGTGCTGATGCACGGCGACCGCCAGGTGAGCACCAAGAACCTGGCGCGCGAGATCGGCGTCAAGGGCGTGGAGCCCTGCAAGCCCGAAGTGGCGCAGCGCCACAGCGGCTACCTCGTCGGCGGCACCTCGCCCTTCGGCACGAAGAAGGCGATGCGCGTGTTCGTCGAGGCCGGCGTGCTGGAGCTGCCGCGCATCTGCATCAACGGTGGGCGGCGCGGCTACCTCGTGGGCCTGGCGCCGCAGGTGCTGGTGGCCGAGCTCGGCGCCGTGCCGGTGCGC
>JBIJAP010000355.1:0-4024 GCA_044345715.1 Rubrivivax sp. | reverse complement strand
CAGCAGCGAGGCAGCGCTGTCGGTGTCTGCCATGCCGCGGCCGGCGAGCTCGGCCTGCGCCTCGCGCAGGAAGACGCGCTTGAGCGCCGCCGCGAACACCGGGTAGGTGACGCCGTGGCGCAGCAGCAGCCGCACCAGCGGGCCTAGCAGCGCGAGCACGCGGTCGAGCACCAGCGTGGGGGCGGGTGTGGGCGGGGGGAGAGGCACGGCGGTCAGGGGCGCGGGCTGTGGTGGTGGCGGCGGAGCGATACCGGGATGTTCAAGCGGCGACGCGTGTGGTGGGAAACTTTCCCACGTGCGCCAATGCAACGCAAGCGCGCCGTGCAGGCATCCGAGGGAGTGAATCGATTCAACCTTGATCCGGCAGTTGCCCAGTCGCCGGGAGCCCCGGCGGCGGTTGCGGGGGTCCGATGACAGAGGAGATCCGTTTGCTGATGTAGCGCAGCAGGCAGCCCCAGCGGTCGAGGTCCTTGAACTGCTCCGCAGCGGGCGGCTGGTGAGGGCCTCCATGGCCCGGCTGTCCAGCTCGGCCAGGACGCCCTCATTGCCGTGACCGGAGTCTCCGCGCACCAGGGCCGGGCGCTTGACTCCGAGTTCGACCAGCTGCCGGCCCAGCGCCGCCTTCGCTTGTCCGAGGCGTTGCCACTGCGGTACTGCAGCGGGCAACTCGATACCCAGCGCTCGAACCCGCCCATGGCGGCCAGGAACTCAGCCAACAACACCAGCTGGCCGTGCGGAGAGGCCGCCGCACCCTCGTCCCTGCGCACGTGCATGCGCCCGCCCACCACCCGCGGCTCCACCGGCTCCTCGCCAGCGCCTGGCGTCTTGACTCACCCATCGGGTGAGTCTGCCAACGTGGCCCGCAACCGCGCCAGTGCTGACGACTCGCGGGATCAGGGACTGCGACCTGCCGGGTTTACGCTGATGCGGCCCCCCGCAGGTGGTAGCCGCGGCGCAGGCGCTGTCGCCCATGGGGGCTGTTGATCAACTCACCGCGCCCGAATCTGCTGCGCCTGATGCCGGCGCTGACGATCAGCGAGGACGAAAACGACCAGGGCTTGGAGTTGCTGCGTGAGGCGCTGGCTGTTGTCGAGCCAACCCGCGACCGAGATGCCCGCACGCTCGGGCACCGCAAGCACGGCATCAGCCTGGGCCAAAAAGAGGAAACCTGAAAACGCCTGCAGTTCACTCAGATCGAACAGGTTGTTGTTGTTGTTCGAGCTTGTTGGCCGGCAAGAGACTATCGCAGCGCTCCAGGCGCAATCAAGGCCGCCGAGCAGTCGTTCACAATGCCTCGCTTGCCCCGCACGCCCCCCCACCTGATCACGCTGACGCTGCTGACTGCGCTGTCGGCGCTGACCCTGACCATGATCCTGCCGTCGCTGCCTTCGATGGCACGCGATCTCTCTGCGCGCGAGTCGGTGACGGCGCTGGCGGTGTCGGGTTACATGCTGGCGTCGGCGCTGTTTCAGCTGGGCCTTGGCCCGCTCTCAGACCGGTTCGGTCGTCGGCCGGTCATGCTGGGCGCACTGACGATTTTCGTTGTCGCATCGCTGGGCTGCATGCTGGCGCAGGACGTGGCCGTGCTGCTGGTGTGCCGCGTGTTGCAAGCCGTGGTCATCGCGGGCTCGGTTGTGTCCAGTGCGGCCATTCGAGATCAGCATTCGCTCATCGATTCGGCCTCCAAGTTGAGTCTGATCGCCTCAGCGATGGCGTTGGCACCGATGCTGGGGCCCATGCTGGGGGGTCTCTTGGACGTGAGCTTGGGCTGGCGTTCGGTGTTTGCGCTGTACGCCGCCTTGGGCGGCGCGTTGCTGGTGCTGGCCTGGGTCGACATGGGTGAGTCGCGAGCGCCCGGGCTGCCCGCGCCCAGGCTGAGCGACTGGTGGGCCTTGTTGCAATCGGCCCGGTTCTGGTCTTATTCGCTGTGCACCGCCTTCTCGGTTGGCGCCTTCTATGTGTTTGTCACTGGCGTGCCCTACGTGGCCACGGCGGTCTGGGGTTTGTCGCCCGCTGAAGTGGGCATGGGCGTGGGGTCGATTACCGGCGGCTTCCTCGTTGGTGCAGCCATCAGTGCACGCCAGGCTCGCCGCCTCGGCATGGGTGTGATGCTGGTGTCGGGCCGTGCGGTGTCGGTTGCGGCAGTGGCGCTGGCCTTGGCGTTGTTCGCTGCCGGTGTGTCGCACCCGCTGGCGCTGTTTGGTCTGACCATGTTCGTCGGCCTGGGCAATGGCCTGACACTGCCCAACGCCACCGCCGGAACCCTGTCGGTTCGCCCCGCGCTGGCCGGCACAGCAGCAGGGCTGAGTGGCGCCCTGTCCATGGCGCTGGGGGCTGTGTTGAGCACGCTGAAAGCGGTGGTCGTCGAGCGCTCCCCCACGCCAAGCGCCTTGATGGCCATCATCATGGGTTGCGTGCTGCTGTCACTCATGGCTGCGGCAGTGGCCATTCGCCTGGAGCGACGAGCGTTGCCCCGCATGGCGTAGCTTGCTGCGACGGGCTCCTGCAGACGCCAGAGATGTGGCTGTCGAGATCCGGCAAGAACCGGCGACCGGCGCTCGCTGTCGGACTCGGGGTGAAGTCAACGACCGAACAACTCAGCATGATGGCTGCCCACTGCCGGCGATCCGCAGACGTTCAGCGACGGCAGGTTTCGGGCTGTCCATCGAACCTGCAGCAACCGGAGCCGATCAGTCACGCGCGCGCAACTCCCTAACGCCGCGGCCCAGCTTGCGTCGCAACAAGGCGCGTAGGGTCACCCCGTCGGAGTAGCCGATCTGCGCGGCGATTTGATCGACGCTCTCGCTGCCGGTGCGCAGCAGATGCACCGCACGCTCGACGCGCAGATCCTGGAAGTACGACAGTGGTGTCTTGCCCAACACGCTCTGCACGCGCCGCGCCAACGTGCGTTCGCTCGCGCCCGCTGCGACGGCCGCTTCGGCTAGCGAGAACCCGTGCACGAGCTGCTGCCGGGCCCAGCACTCAAAGCGCTCGACCACCGGGTCGGCGTGGGCGAGGTGATCGGGGATCACGAACTCGGCTTGCGAGACGCGTGCCTCTACCAACAGGTAACGCGCCACCAGCGCCGCGAGCGCCGGGCTGCGGCTGCGCACGACGCTCAACGCAAGGTCGAGATGCGCCAAGGCGGCGCCGGCCGTGGTGACGCCGGCCGAGTTCACGAGCATGCGGGACTCGTCAAGCGCCACGTGCGGATAGCGCTGCCGAAACATCGGCGCCAGCCACCATGAAGTCGTGGCGCGCTGACCGTCGAGCAGCGCGCTCTCCGCCAGCAAGAAAGTGCCGGTGCAGGCGGCGCCAGCGACCACGCCGGAGTTTGACCACTGCCGCAACGCGACGACCGCGTCGGCCACGTCCGCATGTGTCAGGCGCGCAGCGAGCGTGTCTGGCTTCTTGGCGCCGAGCGCGGGCACGAGCACGACGTCCGGGTTACGCACACACCGCACCGGCACTACCGGCACCGTCAGACCGTTCGCGGTGCGCACGCGACGCCGCACTCCGACCAACGTGACTTCGATAGGCGCCGGCGCCGGTGCGAGCGAGCCCGCCAGTTCATTGGCTGTGCTCAGTGTGTCCGTGAGCGCCGCAAGGCCGAGGTCGAAAACGCCGTCGAGAACAAGAAGGTGCAGTCGCATGGCAAAAATAATATCAATGTTGGCGTTCCTGCCACTCGCGGATGTTGTCGTCGCGCCCGAGACTGCGGACTCGCAAATGCAGTCACTCGTTCAACCAGAGGATTACTCCATGACCAAGTTCGCCCTGTTCGTCCGTCTCGAAGCCAAGCCTGGCCAGGAGGCAGCCGTCGCCGACTTTCTGGCCGGCGCGTTGCCGCTCGCCAACGCCGAGTCGGGAACCACCGCCTGGTTTGCATTGAAGTTCGGCTCCTCGACGTTCGGCGTCTTCGATGTTGGCGCTGATGTAGATCCGCCTTTATTCGCTGGCGAGGTGGCGGATTTGCGTGTGGGCTGGACTTGCGGTGAGGTTGCCGCGGCCCAATGGCATCAGG
>JBIJAP010000030.1:0-14818 GCA_044345715.1 Rubrivivax sp. | reverse complement strand
AAGAGCAGCGGCCCGGCGACGATCTCCAGCTGTCCGCCGCCGGCCGCGGCATAGGTGCCCACGTAGTCGGCCCATGGCGGCGGGCCGGCCTGGGCCTGCGCGCCCGTGCCCACCAGGAGGGCCAGGGCGCCTAGCAGCGTTCGCAACATCGTCCAGGGCATCGGCTCCTCCTCAGCGGCTGATCGGAGATCTGAAGCACATCAGGGCGGCGCCGCGCCCAGTTGCCGCGTGAGATCGCGTGCGCAATGCAGCAGCGTCTTCGCCGCCGCACTCTGCGGGCGTGCGTCGAAGGTGGCACTGGCGCCAATGGCGGTGAGCGCCAGCACGAGCTGGCCACCACCGTCGAACACCGGCGCCGCCAGGCCACTGACACCCGGCACGGCGCGGTCGATCACATGGCTGATGCCTTCGGCGCGGATGACCGCGAGATCGGCCTCGAAGTCCTTGTCGAAGCGGCTGCGGCCGGCAGCGGCCCGTACCGTGGCCCGCGGCAGCCAGGCCGCGAACAGGCGGCCGCTGGCGGTGCCCGTGAGGCTCATCACCGCGCCGTGGCGCATGGTCACGTGCACGGGGCTCGGGGCCTCTTCGGTGCGCACGACGGTGGCGCCGTGTTCGCCCCACACCGTGATGCCCACCGTCTGCCCGATCTCGCGCGCCAGCGCAGGCAGCCGCTCGGTGGCCAGGCGCAGCGGGTCCACCTGCTGCAGACTGATGAGGCCGATCTGCAGCGCCAGCGGGCCCAGGCCGTAGCGGCCGCTGGCCTCGTCCTGCACGATGAGCCCGAGCTTGCCGAAGCTCACCAGGTAGGGGTGGGCCTTCGCCGGGGCCATGTCGGCGGCGGCAGCGATGTCCTTCAGCGCCATCGGCCGGCCGTGGCGCGCCAGCGCCTGCAACAGGCGGCCGCCGACCTCGATGCTCTGGATACCGCGCTGTGTCGTCATGCCCCGGGGTTTACACTAAAACGAACTCGTTCGACAATAGCAAACACACAGACTGGAGACAGGCCGCATGAACGCGCCCAAGAACACCGCGCAGAAAGCCTTCGCCTCGCAGGCCGACCTCGACGAGAAGAAGGTCAGCTTCACCAAGCTTTCCGACAACGCCTACGCCTACACGGCGGAGGGCGACCCCAACACTGGCGTCATCGTCGGCGACGACGCCGTGCTGGTGCTCGACACGCAGGCCACGCCGGTGATGGCGCAGGACGTCATTCGCCGCATCCGCGAGGTCACCGACAAGCCGATCCAGTACGTGCTGCTGACGCACTACCACGCGGTGCGCGTGCTCGGCGCCAGCGCCTACAACCCGCAGCAGATCATCGCCAGCCAGGACACCTACGACCTGATCGTGGAGCGCGGCGAGCAGGACAAGGCCAGCGAGATCGGCCGCTTCCCGCGCCTGTTCCGCAACGTCGAGAGCGTGCCGCCGGGGCTGACCTGGCCCACCATCACCTTCACCGGCAAGATGACGCTGTGGCTCGGCCAGCTTGAGGTGCAGCTGCTGCAGCTGGGCCGTGGCCACACCAAGGGCGACACGGTGGCCTGGCTGCCGGAGCAGAAGATCCTGTTCAGCGGCGATCTGGTGGAGTTCGACGCCACGCCTTATGCCGGCGATGCCTACTTCAGCGACTGGCCCGCCACGCTGGACGCGGTGGCTGCGCTGCAGCCCCAGAAGCTGGTGCCGGGCCGCGGCGCCGCACTCGTCACGCCCGAGCAGGTGGCGGCCGGGCTGCAGGGCACGCGTGATTTCATCAGCGACGTGCGCGCCAGCGTCGAGGCCGGCGTGAAGGCGGGGCTCGATCTCAACGCCGTCTACAAGCAGACCATGGCGAAGCTGGCGCCGACCTACGGCCATTGGGTCATCTTCCAGCACTGCATGCCCTTCGACGTGACGCGCTGCTACGACGAAATGACCGGCCACCGCGACCCGCGCATCTGGACGGCCGAGCGGGACATCGAGATGTGGAAGTCGCTGGAAAGTTGAGCCCCCAGGCTCCGGCTTCGCCTCCGCCACCCCCAGAGGGGGCTCTGGCAGCGGCCCGGCAGAGCCGGTTCCGCGCCAGGCCTTGGCCCAGAAACCCGCTGCAGCGAGATCCCCCATGACGATCCAGCGCATCCACCACGTGGCCTACCGCTGCCACGACGCCCGTGCCACCGTGGAGTGGTACCAGCGGCACCTGGGCATGGACTTCGTGCTCGCCATCGCCGAAGACCAGGTGCCGAGCACGCACGCGCCCGACCCCTATATGCACGTGTTCCTCGATGCCGGTGGCGGCAACGTGCTGGCCTTCTTCGAGTTGCCCACAGCGCCCGCGATGGGCCGCGATGCGAACACGCCCGAGTGGGTGCAGCACATCGCCTTTCAGGTGGGCAGCGTCGACGAGCTGCTCGCCACCAAGCTGCGGCTGCAGAAGGCCGGCATTGAGGTGATCGGCCCTACGGACCACTCGCTGTTCCAGAGCATTTACTTTTTCGATCCCAACGGCCACCGCGTCGAGCTGGCGGCCGACACCGCCACGCCCGAGATGCAGCAGCGGCTCGATGCGGTGAAGTGGGCGATGCTGGAGGAATGGAGCCGCACGAAGCGCGCGCCTAAGCATGCGGCTTGGATGCACGAGAAGGAGTTGGCCGGTGAGCGGCGTTGAGGGGCGCTGGGTGGGGGTGCCGCGACCTCCGTTCGGGCTGAGCTTGTCGAAGCCCTTGCACCCAGCGCGTCGACAGGCTCAGCGCGGCCGGTGATCGTCCAGAACGGCCCTCACCGCGCCCAGCAGGTCGGCGCTCGTGAAGGGCTTGTCCAGCGTGGCGGCCCCGGTGTCGGCCAAGGTCTGGCGGGCGGCATCGGACAAGGTGTCTCCGCTCACGAACAACATCCGCCGCGCCAGCGCCGGGTGTTCTGCCTGCAGGCGCTGCCACAGCGCCGGGCCGTCGAGATCGGGCATGCGCACGTCGCTGACGACGGCATCGAAGCGGACCCCGGCCAGCAGCTCCAGCGCCACCGCGCCCGACTCGGCGGTGAGCACGTCGAAGCCGGCGGACTCGAGCACCTCGCGCATCAGCTCGGCGACCTCGGGTTCGTCGTCGACCACCAGCACGCGCCGCAGCTCGCCGGCTGCGGCCTCGGCGTCGGAGGTGTCCGAAGGCGTGGCGGCCTGCACGTCGCCATCGGCCGACTTCTCGCCACTGATCGGCAGGCTCAGCCGGAACGACGCCCCGGCCGGCGCGGCCACGCCGTCACTGTCCCGCGGCTGCTCGAGCACGAGGTCGCCGCCGTGCTCGCGCACGATTCCGCGTGACACCGACAGGCCGAGCCCCGTGCCCAGACCCACGGCTTTGGTGGTGAAAAACGGCTCGAACAGGCGCTCGTGCAGCTCGACCGGCACGCCCGGGCCGGTGTCGGCCACGCGCAGCCACACGCGTGGCTCGCGCCCGGGGCGCGGCAGCTCGACACCGGTGCTGATGCTCAGCACACGCGTGAGCGTGGCCGCGCCCTCCATCGCCTGCTGCGCATTGACCATCAGGTTGAGCACCACCTGGCCGATCTGGTCGGCGTCGGCCTGCACGTCGGGCAGGCCCTCGCCGAGTGCCAGATCGACGCGCACGCCGTGGCTGCGCAGGGTGTAGCCGAGCATGTCGGTGGCGGCGCGCACGATGTCGTCGAGCTGCACCGCGCGCCGCGACGGTGGTCGCTGGCGCGCCATGTTCAGGAAGGTGCGCACGATGCGGCCGCAGCGCTCGGCGGCCTCGCGGATGCGGCGCGCGTCATCCTGCAGGGCACCCGGCTCCGCACCCGCGGCCACCTTCTCCTCGAGCAGGCTGGCGCGGCCCATCGCGATCGCCAGCGGGTTGTTGAGCTCGTGGGCCACGCCCGCCAGCAGCGAGCCCATGGCGGAGAGCTTCTCGCTCTGGCGCAAGGCCTCGCGCTGGCGCTCGACCTGGTCGGAGGCCTCGCGCTGGCGCCGGAAGGTGTCGGTGACGGCGTCGACCCAGCCCTGCCAACGCCGGCCCAGGCGAGGCACCGGCGCAGCCGGGTCGGCGGCCAGTTGCCGCAGGTAGGCCAGCACCGCCACCGCCGGCGTGACGAACCAGCGTGCGAACAACCACGGCCCGAGCACGAACACCGCCAGCAGCGCGCCGCCCAGCAGCGCGTTGGGCAGCAGGCTGCGCCACACCGGCGCCTGCAGGGTCGAGCGCGGCAGGGCCTCGACCACGATCCACGGCAGGCCTTCGCGGCTGGCGCTGGCGATCACCCAGTCGCCGACGTGGGAGAGCTGGCCGCGCTGGTGCACGAGGCGGTCCAGCAGCGCCTCGTCGACCGGGATGCCGCGCGCTGCCAGGCGGGTGGCCAGCGGCACGCTGACACGTGTGTCCGCCAGCCCCTGGCCGGGCGGCGCGCGCAAGGCCTCGCTCGCATCGGCCAGCACGACGAGGCCGCGTTCGACGATCCAGACCTGGCTGTCGTCAGACTGCCAGCGCAGGGCCAGGCGCTGCAGCGTGTCGATGCGGAAGTCCAGGCTCACCTCGCCGCGGTAGCGGCCGTCGACGATGACGGCGCTGCCATGCGACAGCACAAGTTCGCCGTGCAGCTGGCTGACGTAGGGCACACCCCAGAAGTCGGTGTCCTCGGGGTCGGCGGCGAGGTCTTTCTCGGCCCGGGCCACCCCTGCCTGCCGGGGTGCGTCGAGCCCGCGCAGGCCGCTCACGCCCATGCTCGCCAGCATGCGCGTCGTGTCGACCCAGGGGTAGCCGAAGCTGAGGTTGTCTTCGGCGGCGGCAAACCAGGTGGCCTCGAAGCCCGGCGTGCGGGCGTGCACGATGCGCGCCACGTCGACGAAGACACGCGCCCGCCGCAGCCAGGCTTCGTCGGGCGCGCGACCGTCGACCGGCGCCCACCACAGCTGACCGAAGCGCTGCTGCGCCGCCGCGTCGGCGGGGTCGAGCGCCCAGCCATCGCCGGCGGCGCGCGGGCGCAGCGCCAGGCGCAGCGCGTTGCCGGGGTCGGGTGGCTCGCGCCAGTGGTCCTCGAGCAGGAGGCGCAGGTCCTGCACGTGTTCGGCGGCGGGTCGGGCCAGCTCGGCCAGCACCTGCATGCGTTCATCGACACGGGCGCCGAGCTCGCGCTCGGCCTCGGCCGAGCGGGCCGCGAACTGCTGCGCTGTCAGCACCGCCAACAGCATCCCCACGGGCACCACCAGCCACCATAGAAGCCGCCGCGCCAGGGCCGGCGTGCCAGCGGGCACCCGAGCCGGCGTCGTCACGCCAGCGGCGGCACGTAGACGTAGCCGACGTTGCGCACGGTCTTCAGCACCTCGGGCTTGTCGGGGTTGCGCTCGATCTTGCGGCGCAGGCGCATCACGCGCAGGTCGATGGAACGGTCGAACACGTCCCAGCCGCGGTTGTGCGCCTGCTCCATGATCTGGTCGCGCGACAGCGGCCGGTTCGGGTGGCGCGCGAACAGCGCCAGCAGGTCGTATTCGGCGGCGGTGATCTCGACCTCGCGACCGTCGGTGGCCAGCAGCTTGCGTTGCTCGAGATCGAGCCACAGGCTGCCGAATGCGACGCGGCGGCTCACATCGGTGGGCGGCGCGATGGCGGGCACGGCCGCGGCCAGCGCCGACGGCGGGGCCAGTGGGGCCTGCGGCGCTTGCGTGCGGCGCAGCACGGCGCGCACGCGCGCCAGCAGCTCGCGCAGCTCGAAGGGCTTGCCGATGTAGTCGTCGGCGCCGAGTTCCAGGCCGACGATGCGGTCCACCGACTCGCTGGCTGTCGTGAGCATGACGATGGCGACGCCGGCATGTGCCTCGCGCAGCCACCGCGCCAGGCTGAGGCCGTTTTCGCCAGGCATGTTGATGTCGAGCAGCGCCAGCGCCGGGCGCTGCTCGGCGATGAGGGCGCGCGCCTCGGCGGCACCCGAGGCCGCGCGCACCGCGAAGCCGTGGCGCCCGAAGTACTCGGCCAGCAGGCCGCGCAGCTCGGGCTCGTCGTCGACGATGAGCACAGGCGTGGCCGCAGCGGGTTCGGAGGTCGGCACCATGGTCGGAGCGAGGCGATCATAGCCAGCGGCCACCGCTGCCGGGCCGCCTGCGGCGAGTGCGGCAGCGAACCAAGGGTGGTGGAAAACCGGGTGTGGCCGGGACGGAGCGCCCATCCCTCCAATGGTGGAGGTGACGCGTATCGGCGCTGCATCGCGCGGGCGGGCGCCGTGTTTCGTTTGTTCGTGGCGCGGCAGCGCGCCGGCAACAAAACAAACCGACAGGCGCCGCGGCTGACACGGCAGCGATACCAGCGGCGCGCACAGTCCTGCCACACCCCGCCCACTGCCACCCGCCCCAGCCGACCACCTTCTGCGATGAACGCCGCCAACGTTTCAGGCCCAGGCCCCGGCCGCACCAGCGGCTTCCCCGCGAGCGCGCTGCCCGAGCTGCATCGCAGCGAGGCCTTCGTCGAAGACCTGTTCGACTGCAGCGGCTTCACGCCCGAGCGTGGCGCACGCCCCGAGCCGGCCACCACCGGCCGCTGGAACACGGTGCTGCTGTGTGGCGTGCCGCTGCTGGTAGCCTTGCTGGGTGGCGTGCTGGCCTTCTTCCACGGCATCGGCTGAACCGCCGGTCCGTCTGCACACCGAGAGAGACGCCGTCAAAGGCGCAGGCATCGGCTCAGGGAAGCGTTGACGACGAACCGCGACACCCGCCCCTCGGGCGGGCCAGCCACAAGCGATCAGCGCAGCAGCACGCGACCAGACAGCGCCGGCAAGGTGAAGCGGATCAGCTCGCCGTCGGTCGAGATGTCGCCGGCGCCGCCGGCCTCCAGGGCATCGCGCAGCGGCCCGGCCGGCCACCCGGTTGGGCGCGGCAGCTGCACGCTGCGCGCCGTGGTGCCGTTGTTCACCGCCACCAGTGCCCAGCGCTCGCCCGTGCCCGCTGATGCCGACGCGGCCAGCCGGCGCGGCCAGACGACGACATGCTCGTCCACCACCACCGGCGCCATCAGCTCGCCGCGCCGCAATACCGGCTGCGCGTGGCGCATCGCGATGAGGCGGCGGAACTGCTCGCGCAAGCCCATGTCGGGCTGGCCGCCTTCGTCGGGCCAGGGGTAGGTGGCGCGGTTGTAGGGGTCGTCGCCGCCGGTCACGCCGACCTCGTCGCCGTAGTAGACGGTGGGCGCGCCGGGGTAGCTCATCTGCAGGAACACGCCGAGCAGCAGGCGCTGCTTGGCGCGGGCGATGAGCGCCGGGTCCTTGACGTCGTCGTGCCAGCCGAAGACGTGCAGCGCGCGCGCCTGGTCGTGGCTGGACAGCAGGTTCATCAGCGCCTGGTGCACCGGCGTGGGGTAGGCCTCGCGCAGGTGCTCGAGCTGCGCCACCAGCGCCGCCGCCTTGCCACCCGCCGCGTAGTCCTGCACGGCGTTGCGGAAGACGTGGTTCATCGTCGAGTCGAACATGTCGCCGAGGAAGTACTTGCTCGAGTCGAACCAGGTCTCGGCCACCGTCAGCGCGTCGGGCTTGGTGGCCTTGACGGCCTGGCGCCACTCACGCCAGAAGTCGTCGGGCACCCAGGGCGCCACGTCCATGCGCCAGCCGGCGGCGCCGCGCTTAAGCCAGGTGCGCGTCACGCTGTCGGGGCTGCCGTACGCGAACTCGCGCCAGCCGGGGCTCGTCTTGTCGAGCTCGGGCAGGTCGGGCACGCCGACCCAGCCGCGGTACTGCCGGTCGGGCGCGGTCTGCGCGGTGTCGAAGCGGTACCAGCTGAAGTACGGGCTCTTCGGGTTGGGCTTGCCGCCGGCGAAGGCACCGTTGCTGTTGAAGTTGCCGTAGCGGTCGAAGTAGATCGAGTCGCTGCCGGTGTGGTTGAGGCTGGCGTCGGGGATGACACGGATGCCGCGGCGCGCGGCCTCGCCCACCAGGCGATCGAAGGCGGCGTTGCCGCCGAAGGCCGGGTCGACGTTCAGATAGTCGGCGTGGTCGTACTTGTGGTTGCTGGCGGCGCGGAACACCGGCGTCATGTAGATCGTGTTGGCGCCCAGGGCCTGGATCTCGTCGAGCTTGTCGGCCAGGCCCTCCAGATCACCGCCGAAGAAGTCGTTGTTGAAGACGGCGTCGCTGCCGTCGCCGCTGCCGGGCTTGAAGGGCTTCTCGTTCCAGCTCTTGTGCGTCTCGACGCCGACGTTGCGGTACTTGTCGCGACCGGGCTTCGGATCGTTGGCGCGGTTGCCGTTGCGGAAGCGCTCGGGGAAGACGTAGTAGTAGACGATGTCGGCGGCCCACTCGGGCACCGCCAGGCTAGGCGCGTGCACCGTCTGGCGGAAGCGGCGGATGCCACCCACGTTGGCCGGCCGGTCGGCCACGGCACCCAGGCCGCCGGTGCCCTTCTCGCGCGTCCAGTGCAGCGGCTCGGTGTTGTTCTGGTAGGCGAAGAGCTTGCCGCCGATCTCCAGCTCGAACCAGTAGCCGTGCACGGCCACGTCGGCAAAGCGGTGGCGGGCGCTGAAGCGCTCGCGGCCGTCGGGTGCGGCGCTGCGGCTCAACGGCAGGCGGGTCAGCGGCGTGTACTCCAGCACCTCCTGGTTGCCTTCGAGCCGGCGCTTGTCGATCACCAGCGTGGCGCGCTGCACGCCGGGCATCGCGCTGATCGCGAACTCAATCTCCGTGCCGGCGGGCACGGCGCCAAAGGGCTGCTTGTGCTCGGCGCTGCGCGAGTCGAAGCGCAGGCTCAGTGCGACGGGGTCGGTGACGGCGGCGGCGCGCGGATCGGCCCAGCTCTTCGGCCCGATGTCCAGCTGCGGCCGGCCACCGGCCCAGGCCAGGCGCAGCGTGTGCTCGCCGCTGAAGCTGTGCGCGAAGTTCGCGCCCTGGCCAAAGCCGCCGGGGCCGATGGTGCTGGCGTCCTTCCAGGCCGCGTCGCCGATCTTGAACTCGTGCCGGCCCTCCAGCTTGACGTTCAGGTAGTAGGCGTCGCAGCTGAACTGGAACTGGAAGTCGTCGAGCGCCGCCCAGTTGTTGGGCGTGCCGCGCAGGAACAGCGGCGTCGCGCCGAGCGGGGCCTCGTTGACGGGGCATTCGTCGATGCGCAGCTCGGGGGCGTTGGGATCGGCCATGGTGACGGTGAAGCGGTAGGTGCCCGAAAAATGGCGCTGCAGCTCGGGCCCCTTGCGCACAAGGCGCCGGCCGTCAGCGCTGCCGTAGTCGGCGTCGGCGCTCCAGCCTTCGTCGCCGAGCTTGAAGCGGTGCTCGCCTTGCAACCGGGTGACGAGCTCCCAGCGGTTGCAGAACCAGGTGAAGCGCTGCGCCTCGGGGGCCGCCCAGGCGTTGAAGCTGCCGCGCACGTAGATGGCGCGGCCGTCGAGTGGGTCGGCGCGGCAGGTGATCGCGGGCTGGGCCCAGGCGGGCAGCGCGCCGGCCAGCAGCACGGCAGCGCAGAGGGGCCGGATCCGTGACCTCATGTGCAGCGCGGCCCCCAAGCCGTCACCCCTTCACGCCCCCGGCGGTGAGGCCGCTGACGATCCAGCGCTGCGCCAGCAGGAACACCAGCGTGATGGGCAGGCCCGAAAGCACCGCCGCCGCGGCGAAGTCGCCCCACAGGTAGCGCTGTTCGTAGAGGTAGAACTTGCTGCCCACTGCGAGCGTGAGGTTGGGCTCTTCGCGCAGCAGGATGCTGGCCACCGGGTACTCGATGATGGTGCCGATGAAGGCCAGCACGAACACCACCATCAGGATTGGCACCGCCATCGGCAGCAGCACGTGGCGGAAGGTCTGCCAGTGCGTGGCGCCGTCGACCTTGGCGTTTTCTTCGATCTCCACCGGGATGGTCTCGAAGTAGCCCTTGATGGTCCAGATGTGCATGGCCACGCCGCCGAGGTAGGCCACGATGAGGCCGGCGTGGGTTTCGATGCCCAGCCACGGCAGCTGCGTGCCGATGCCCTCGAAGATGGCGTAGATGGCGACCAGGGCCACCGCCACCGGGAACATCTGCAGCAGCAGCATGCTGTTGAGGATGAGCTGCTTGTGCGCGAAGCGCAGCCGCGCAAAGGCGTAGGCCGCGGTGGTGCTGATGGCCACGATCAGAAAGGCCGAGATCGTGGCGATCTTGATGCTGTTCCACAGCCACAGCAGTACCGGAAACGGCGGCTGCGTCACGCTGCCGTCGGCGTTGGTGACGGGGATGCCCAGCGCCAGCTGCCAGTGCTCGAAGCTGATCTGCGTGGGGATGATGCTGCCGGTGGCGAAGTTGCCCGGCCGCAGGCTGATGCTGATGACGGCGAGCAACGGGAACAGCGTGAAGGCCAGCAGCACCCACAGCGCGCCGTGAGCGGCCCAGGCGCGCCAGCGCTGCTTCTTGCCGGTGACGATGGGCATGTCAGCGTCTCCCTTCGGGGCTGTTCGTGAAGCGCAGCTGCACCAGCGCCATCACCGCCACCAGGATGAAGATCAGTGTCGAGATCGCCGCCGCGAGGCCGAAGTTCTGGCCGCTGTCGGTGAAGGCGATGCGGTAGGTGTAGCTGACGAGGATGTCGGTGGTGCCCGCCGGCAGCTTGGTGTTCAGGAAGTCGGGCCGCCCGTCGGTGAGCAGGCTGATGAGCACGAAGTTGTTGAAGTTGAACGCAAACGCGCTGATGAGCAGCGGCGTCAGTGGCCGCGCGATCAGCGGCGCGGTGATCTTCCAGAAGTTCGTCCAGGGGCTGGCGCCGGCCAGCGCGCTGTCCTCGTACAGGTCGCTCGGGATCGCCTTGATCAGGCCCGCGCACAGGATCATGATGTACGGGTAGCCCAGCCAGGTGTTGACGATGAGGATCATCGTCTTGGCGAGAAGCGGCTCGGCAAACCACGCCGGCCGCACGCCGAACAGGGCGTCCAGGATGGCGTTGATCTCGCCGAAGTTCTGGTTGAACAGGCCCTTCCACACCAGGATGCTGATGAAGCCCGGCACCGCGTAGGGCAGGAACAGCAGCGTGCGGTAGAGGGTGCGGTGCTTCAGGCCCTCCCACTCGAGCAGCACCGCAAGCGACATGCCCAGGGCCGTGGCCAGCAGCACCGTCAGGCCCGAGAACATCACCGTCCAGATGAAGATGCTGACGAAGGGGCCGCGGAAGTCGGCGTCCAGCAGCATGCGGCTGTAGTTGGCGAAGCCGATGCCGACGGTGAAGCCGGGTGAGATGCGCTCCACCTCGCCGCCGACGCCGGCGGACTCGAAGTAGCCGGTCTCGCGGTTGGGCACGAAGATGCGGCCGCTGCCTGCCTGCACCAGCGCGCCGTCGGGCCGCGCCGTCCACAGCGGCTCGGTGGGGCCGAACTCGCGCAGGCCGGCGTACTGCACGCGCTCGCCGCCGGGCAGCTGCAGCGCCAGCCGCTGCAGGCCCTCGCGCTGGGCGATCACCGCCTTCAGGTCGAGCGCCGGGCCGAGTGTGTTGGTGGGGGCGGTGCCCGCCTCGGGTGCCATCACCACCGGTGTGGCCGGCGGCGCGCCCAGGTCCAGCGGTGGCGACAGCAGCGGCTCGCCGCCGGCCTCGCCCGGCGCCAACCGCAGGCGGTGCGCGCTGCCCTCGGCATGCAGCGTGTAGGGCCGGGCCTTGGCTTCGTCGACCAGGCTCTGATCGAGCAGGTACTGGCGCGAGCGCTCCTCCGTCAGCAGGTGCGCCGACGAGTAATTCGTGAAGCCGATCTGCACCGTGTAGACCAGCGGGAACACCACGAACAGCAGCATGCCGGCCACACCCGGGAACAGGTACTTCCAGGCCACCGAGGTGGCCGTGCCGTACACCACCAGGGCCACGCTGCCGAAGGCCAGCGCGCCCACGGCCACCAGGGCCTGGCCGGCCATCCACAGGTTGAACACCAGCCACAGCAGCGCGAGCGCGGCCAGGGCCGCCACGCCGTGCTGCAGCCAGCGGGAGCGGGCCGGCGTGCTCATCGGGCCTTCATGCGCGCCGCCGCGCCGTCGAGGGCTTCCTTCGGTGGCTGCCGGCCGCTGGTGATGGCCTCCAGCGCGGCGTCCATCGCCGGGAAGAAACGGCCCATTTCGGGGATGTTCGGGATGGGCTCGCCGGCGCGCGCGTTGGCCATCGTCGCGGCGATCTTCGGGTCGGTGCTCAGCTCGGCGTAGTAGGCCTTGTTGGCCGGCACGCCCAGCGGAACGTCGGCGCTGACGATCTTGAGGTTCTCCAACTTCAGCAGGTGGTGCTCGAGGAACTCGCGTGCGATGTCCTTCACGCGGCTGGGCGCGGTGATCATGCAGCCGAGCACGCCGACGAAAGGCTTGCCGGCCTTGCCGCCGACGCTGGGGATGGGCGCCACGGTGAAGTCGATGCCGACCTTGCGCACGTTGTCCCAGGCCCAGGGGCCGTTGATCATCATCGCCACCTGGCCCTTGGCGAAGGCGCTTTCCATCTCGGCGTAGCGCGCGCCGCGCGGCATGTGGCCGTCGCGCACCAGGCGATCCAGCAGCTGCACGCCCTGCAGCGCACCGGCGTTGTTGACGCCCACCACCGAGGTGTCGAACTCGCCCGCGGCGTTGCGGCCGAAGATGAAGCCGCCCGGGCCGGCCAGCAGCGACCAGCTGAAGAAGCTGTTGTTGTAGGCCCAGAGGATGGCGCTCTTGCCCTCCTTCTTGAGGCGGCGGTCGATCTCGATCACCTCGTCGAATGTCTTCGGCGGCTCGGGCACCAGCGCACGGTTGACGATCAGGCCCACCGCCTCGATGGCGATCGGATAGCCCCAGGTCTGGCCGCGGTAGGTGAAGGCGGCCCAGGCGCTGTCGTCGATCTCGGCGCGCAGCGCGCGGCCGGGGCGGATGGGCACGATCAGCCCGCCCTTGGCCCACTCGCCGACGCGGTCGTGCGGCCAGCACATGATGTCCGGGCCCTTGCCGGCGGCGGCCGCGGCCTGAAACTTGTCGGGCGCGCCTTCGGGGTGCTGCACCACCACCGACACGCCGCTTTTGGCGGTGAAGGCGTCGCCCACCTTCCGCAGGCCGTTGTAGCCCTTGTCGCCGTTGATCCAGACCAGCAGGCGCAGGTCGCGCCCGCCCTGGGCCGTGGCGGCGGTGGCCGCGGCGGCCAGCAGGGCCGCCGCCAGCAGGCGATCAAGCCGCATGGGTGCGTTCGCCTGCGCGCTCGGTCGGCGCCGCGGCCAGGCGGCGGAAGGCCAGGCCCTGGGCGTCGAACAGGTAGGCCTTCTCCGGCGGCACGGCCAGGCTCAGCGCGGTGTCGGCGGCCAGCCGCCGGTCGCCTTCGACGACGCAGGTGAGCACGTCCTCCACGGCCGGGTGGGTGCAGTAGGCGTAGGTCATGCCGCCCAGGCTTTCGACGAAGGTCACGCGCGTGGCCAGCGCATTGGCGCTGTCGCCGGCGCGCAGGTGCTCGGGGCGCACGCCCAGCTTCACCGCGTCGCCCACGCGGGCGCCACTGGCGTCGACGAGGCAGCGGATGGCTTCGTCGCTGCCCTTCACGCGCACCAGCGCGTGCTGGCCCGAGGCCTCGGCCACGACGGCGTCGAGCAGGTTCATGCCCGGGCTGCCGATGAAGCCGGCCACGAACAGGTTGCACGGGTGCTCGTACAGCTCCAGCGGCGCGCCCACCTGCTCGATGCGGCCGGCCTGCAGCACGACGATGCGGTCGGCCAGCGTCATGGCCTCGACCTGGTCGTGCGTGACGTAGACCATCGTCGTCTTGAACTGCTGGTGCAGCTTGGCGAACTCGTAGCGCATCTTCACGCGCAGCGCGGTGTCCAGGTTGGACAGCGGCTCGTCGAAGAGAAAGACCTCGGGCTGGCGCACGATGGCGCGGCCGATGGCCACGCGCTGGCGCTGGCCGCCCGACAGGTCTTTCGGCTTGCGCTCGAGCAGGTGCTCGATGTGCAGCGTCTTCGCGGCCTTGGTGACGGCTTCCTTGATCTCCGCCTCGGGCACCTTGGCCAACTTCAGCCCGAAGGCCATGTTGTCGAACAGGTTCATGTGCGGGTACAGGGCGTAGCTCTGGAACACCATCGCGATGCCGCGCTCGGCCGGCGGCACGTCGTTCACGACGCGGCCGCCGATGGAGAGCGTGCCCTCGGTGATGTCTTCCAGGCCGGCGATGGTGCGCAAGAGCGTGCTCTTGCCGCAGCCGCTGGGCCCGACAAAGACCATGAACTCGCCATCGCGGATGTGCAGGTCGATCCCCTTGAGGATCTTCACGTCGCCGTAGGCCTTGCCGACCCCGGCCAGCTTGACTTCGGCCACTGCTTGTCTCCGGGCCTCGGCCCCTGCGGTTCTGTAATGAATATACAGCCCGATCGCCGGGCGGCTCAACCGATTCCAGTGCCGCTGGTGAGCGAGTAAACCTTTATGAATCAACAGCTTGGCGTGACACTCGGGAATCCACCATGTAGCATTACTACATGATGACGCCCTTTGCCGCCACCTTGGCGCCCGGCCGGCGAGGCCCCTTCGGTGCGCACGCCGTGGCCGGCGGTGTGAACCTCGCGGTCTGGTCGGAGCATGCCACCGCCATCGACTGGTGCCTGTTCGACGCCGCCGGCGCGCAGGAACTCGCGCGCCACCGCCTGCACCGCGACGCCGACGGCGTGTTCCACGGCTTCCTGGCCGGCGCCGGGCCGGGCCTCGTTTACGGGCTGCGCGCCGATGGGCCGCACGCCCCGCGCGAGGGCCACCGCTTCAACCCCGCCAAGCTGCTGCTCGACCCCTGGGCGCGCGAGATCGTCGGCTGCTTCGAGTGGCGGCCCGAGCACCACGGCTACGTGCTCGGGGCCTCGCCCTTCGACACGGTGGAGGCGAGCGACAACGCCGTCGCGGCGCTGAAGGCCCGCGTCGCGCCGCCGCGCGAGCCCGCGC
>JBIJAP010000354.1:0-4040 GCA_044345715.1 Rubrivivax sp. | reverse complement strand
GCCACCGACGTCATGATCGCCGGCAAGGTGGCCGTGGTCGCCGGCTACGGCGACGTGGGCAAGGGTTCGGCCCAGGCCCTTCGCGCGCTGAGCGCCCAGGTGTGGGTGACCGAGATCGACCCCATCAACGCGCTGCAGGCCGCGATGGAAGGCTACAAGATCGTCACGATGGAATACGCCGCCGACAAGGCCGACATCTTCGTCAGCGCCACCGGCAACAAGAGCGTCATCACGCGCAAGCACATGGAAGCGATGAAGGACGAGGCCATCGTCTGCAACATCGGCCACTTCGACAACGAGATCGACGTCGCCTCGCTGGCCGACTGCACCTGGGACGAGATCAAGCCGCAGGTCGACCACGTCGTGTTCCCCGACGGCAAGAAGATCATCATGCTGGCCAAGGGCCGCCTGGTGAACCTGGGCTGCGGCACGGGCCACCCGAGCTTCGTGATGAGCGCCAGCTTCGCCAACCAGACCATTGCGCAGATCGAGCTCTTCAGCCACCCCGACAGCTACGACATCGGCAAGGTCTACGTGCTGCCCAAGCACCTCGACGAGAAGGTGGCGCGCCTGCACCTCAAGAAGGTCGGCGCCATGCTGACCGAGCTGAGCGAAGAGCAGGCCGCCTACATCGGCGTGCCGAAGTCGGGCCCGTACAAGCCCGACACCTACCGCTACTGATCGGGGCGCCAAGATGAGCACCGCCCACAAGACGGTGCCCATCAGCTTCGAGTTCTTCCCGCCCAACACCCCCGTCGGCAGCGACAAGCTGAAGACGGTGGTGTCGGAGCTGGCCGCCGTGCGGCCGGAGTTCTTCAGCGTGACCTACGGCGCCGGCGGCGCCACACGCGACAAGACCTTGGCCACGGTGAAGGACATCGCAGCGATGGGCCATGAGGCCGCGCCGCACCTCAGCTGCGTCGGCAGCACGCGCGAGGGCATCCGCGAGATCCTCGACACCTACCGCACGCAAGGCATCCGCCGCCTAGTGGCACTGCGCGGCGACCTGCCCAGCGGCACCGCCGTGGCCGGCGAGTTCCGCTACGCCGCCGACCTGATCGCCTTCATCCGCGAGGAGCAAGGCGCCGACTGGCACATCGAGGCCGCGGCCTACCCCGAGTACCACCCGCAGCAGCGTTATGCGAAGAAGGACCTCGAGCACTTCGCGGCGAAGATGAAAGCCGGCGCCGACAGCGCCATCACGCAGTTCTTCTTCAACCCCGACGCCTACTTCCACTTCGTCGATGAGGCCCGCAAGCTGGGAGTGGACGCGCCCATCGTGCCGGGCATCATGCCCATCCACAACTACGCGAAGATCGCGCAGTTCGCGGCCCGCGACGGCATCGAGATCCCGCGATGGGTGGCACTCAAGATGGAGGGCTACCTCGACGACGCCGCCAGCGTGCGCGCCTTCGGCGTGGAGGTGGTGGCGCGGCTGTGCGAGCGGCTCGTGGCCGGCGGTGCGCCGTCGATCCACTTCTACACGCTGAACCAGAGCGCGCTCAGCCTGGACGTCTGCCGCAAGCTCGGCTGGGTCTGAACCGAGGCCGCTGCCACCGCAAGGTGGCAGTTGCCACCAAGCCACACCGCGTCTTGACCCCGGTCAAGCCGCGGTCGCGGCCCTGCCGTTGCCGGCGCCGGACTTGGCACAGGTCAAGTTCCAAGGGTTTACCCGGGTTTCGAATCGAGATCGGTCGAACAAGACCGATTCGTTTCAAGCTACCCGGAGGATCCCATGAAGACTTATCTCGGCATCGCCGCCCGTTCCTTGGCCGCCCTGGCCTTGGCCGCCCTTGCGGCCCCACCGGCGATGGCCCAGGACACCGGCGACTGGGTGGTGCGCGCCCGCGCCCTGAACCTGCAGTCCGCGAACAAGGACACGACCGGCCTGAACCTGTCGGTGAACGACAAGACCTTCCCCGAGGTCGACATCGCCTACTTCTTCTCGCCGAACCTGGCCGTGGAGTTGGTGCTCACCTATCCGCAGAAGCACGACATCCGAAGCGGCAGCACCAAGATCGGCACGCTCAAGCAGCTGCCGCCCACGCTGCTGGCGCAGTGGCACTTCCCGATGGGCGGCTTCCGGCCGTACGTCGGCGCCGGCCTGAACCTGACGCTGATCTCCGACGTCAAGTTCGATCCCGCGGTGGTGGCTGCGCTCAGCCCCAGCCTCAAGAACCGCAGCACCGGCGCGGCCTTCCAGGTCGGCGTCGATGTGCCGGTGGGCGGCGGCTGGCTGGTCAACGTCGACCTCAAGAAGGTGCAGATCAAGACCGACGTCTTCGCCGGCCCGACCAAGGCGGGCACCTTCAAGATCGACCCGACGCTGCTGAGCCTGGGCGTGGGCAAGCGCTTCTGACCGGCGCGCGAGGCCCGGGTCGCGTCATGTCAGGCGCTCACGACCCCGGCCGCTGCCAGGCCAGGCCTTCGTCGCTGAGCATGGCGTCCAGCGGCACGTCGTGCGGCTCGGCCTCGAGCCAGGGCACAAAGCCGTGCGCATAGGCCAGGCCTACCGTCGTGGGCTTGGGCGTCAGCTGGGCCAGCGTGCGGTCGTAGAAGCCGCCGCCGTAGCCCAGGCGCACGCCCTGCGGGCCGTAGCCCACGCAGGGCACCAGCAGCAGGCTGGGGTGGAACTCGGGCGTGTCCTTGGGCTTGGGAATGCCGTAGGCGTCCTCTTCCATCTCGCAGCCCGGGAACCACATCTGGAAGCGCAACTGCTTGGTCTGCTTGTCGATCACGGGCAGGCCGATCACGCGGCGCTCGTCGGCCTCGGCCCAGCGGTACAGCGCCGGCAGTGCGTCGAACTCGCCCTTGATGGGCCAGTAGGCGCCCACGGCCATGTCGGCACGGCCCATCAGGAACACGCGCAGCACCTCCTGCAGGTGCATGGCGCGCTGGTGGCGGTCGATCAGCGTCTGGCGCTCGGCCTGCAACTGGCGGCGCAGCAACTTCTTGTCGCGCGAGGGCTCGAACGGTGGCATCTTGATCGTCATGACAGGCTCGCGGACAAGGGCGCTGCCCGCTATTCTCAGCCCGGAGCTCCACTCATGGCCGTCGCCCCGCTGCCGCCCTTCGTCCTGCACTGCCTGGAACTGCTGGAGCCGGTGGGGCCGGTGCGCGCGAAGCGCATGTTCGGCGGCTACGGGCTCTACGCCCAGGACCTGTTCGTTGCCCTCATCGCTGACGAAGGCCTGTACCTGCGGGCCGACGCGGCCAGCGAGCCGCACCTCCGGCAGGCCGGCGGGCAGCCCTTCGAATACGAGGCCCGGGGTCGGCGCATAACCCTGCGCTACTGGACACCGCCAGCCGAGGCGCTGGACTCACCCGCGCTCATGCAGCCCTGGGCGCAGCAGGCCCTGCGAGCCGCGCTATCCGCACGCGCCAAGCCCGCCAAGGCCTCCATTCGAAAGCGCTCGCGGCGACCGGCGGCCTGACGGGCGGCGGCAACAGCAGCAGCACACGGGCCGCCAGGGCCGACTCGACGATCCAGCGGCTGCCCGCGGGCAGGGCCAATGTCTGGCCGGCGTCCAGCCAGTGGTCGACCGCCACGCGGCCGGCGCCGTCAGCGATGCACTCGGTGATCCAGACGCGGCCGCACAGCACCAGCAACAGCCGCGGCGTGGCCACGGCCGGCAGCGAACGCACGGCTCCGGCCGCCAGCGCCCAGCCGGCAGCGGCGGCGGCTTGATGAGGAATCGTCATCGTCGACATGGCAGGTCTCCGGCTCATGACATCGGAGTTTCGATGTCAGGTAGGGGATGATCGTCAGGCAGACGGCAACGGTCCAATCGAATCGCCGCAACACATTGATAATCAGAGCGCATGAATCACCCACGCCAACGCCCGCTCGCTATCGGCCCGCTGCGGGCCTTCGAAGCGGTGGCCCGCCTGTCCAGTTTTCGAGGTGCAGCCGAGGAGCTGCATCTCACGCAACCGGCCATCAGCCGCCAGATCCGCAGCCTCGAGGAGGAGATCGGCACGCCCTTGTTCACGCGCGGCACGCGCCACGTGGCGCTCACCGGCGCAGGGGCGACGCTGCG
>JBIJAP010000353.1:0-4059 GCA_044345715.1 Rubrivivax sp. | reverse complement strand
TGGCTGGAGCAACGCGACGCCGATGGCGTGACGATGGCTCAGGCCATGCGCGAGGCCGGCTTACCCGCCACGATGCCGGCCATCAACGCCCTCCAGCGCGACCCGGCGCGCTACCTTGGCTTTGTCGAGGTGCACATCGAGCAAGGGCCGGTGCTCAACGAGATGGACCTGCCGCTGGGCGTGGTCACTTCCATCAACGGCAGCGTGCGACACCTGGTGGAGATTCAGGGCATGGCCAGTCACGCTGGCACCACACCCATGGACCGGCGACGCGATGCCGCCGCGGCCGCGGCCGAGTTATTGCTGTTCGTGGAGAAGCGCGCCAGTGCCGTGCCCGATGTGGTGGGCACGGTGGGCCAGCTGGAGGTGCCCGCCGGCTCCATCAACGTGGTACCCGGCCGCTGCCGCTTCAGCCTGGACCTGCGCGCCACCACCAACGCCGCGCGCGACGCGCTCGCGGCCGATGTGCAGGCCGCACTGGCGCGCATCTGCGAGCGCCGCGGCCTGGCCTTCACGCTCGAGCCCACGATGGCCGCCTCGGCCGCGCCCAGCCACCCGGCCTGGCAGGCGCGCTGGGAGCAGGCCGTGCAGGCCCTGGGTCTGCCGGTGTTCCGCATGCCCAGCGGCGCCGGCCACGACGCGATGAAGCTGCACGAGCGCATGCCGCAGGCGATGCTCTTCATGCGCGGCGGCAACTCGGGCATCAGCCACAACCCGCTCGAAACCATCACCGCCGACGACACAGAGCTCTGCGTGGCCGCGTTCCAGCGGCTGCTCGACGACCTTGCCACCGATACGCCATGACGACACCGAACCACGCCGCGCTCGACGCCTGGATCGACGCCCACTTCGACGAGCAGGTGCGCTTCCTGCAGGCCCTCGTGCGCGTGCCCACCGACACGCCGCCCGGCGACAACGCGCCGCACGCCGAAGTCACGGCCACGCTGCTGGCCGGCATGGGCCTGCAGGTCGAGAAACACCCGGTGCCGGGCTGGGCGCTCGAGGAGTACGGCCTGAAGTCGATCACCAACCTCGTCGTGCGCCAGCGCTTTGCCGACGGCGGCCCGGTGATCGCGCTCAATGCCCACGGCGACGTGGTGCCGCCCGGCGAGGGCTGGGTGCACCCGCCCTACGGCGGCGACATCGAGGACGGCAAGCTCTACGGCCGCGCCTCGGCCGTGAGCAAGAGCGACTTCGCCACCTACACCTTCGCGCTGCGTGCCTTGTTGGCGCTGGGCGCGCCGCTGAAGGGCGGGGTCGAATTGCACTTCACTTACGACGAAGAGTTCGGCGGCGAGCTCGGCCCGGGCTGGCTGCTGAGCAACAAGCTGACCAAGCCCGACCTGCTCATCGCCGCCGGCTTCAGCTACCAGGTGGTGACGGCGCACAACGGCTGCCTGCAACTCGAGGTGACGCTGCACGGCCTGGCCTCGCACGCCGCCTACCCGCACACCGGGGTCGATGCGCTGCAGGCGGCCAATCGGCTGCTGACCGCGCTGTACGAGCACAACCGCGTGCTGCGCACCCGGCGCAGCCAGGTTGCGGGCATCACGCACCCGTACCTCAACGTCGGCCGCATCGAGGGCGGCAGCAACACCAACGTCGTGCCCGGCAAGGTGGTGATCAAGCTCGATCGCCGCATGATCCCCGAGGAAGACGCCGCGGCCGTGGAGGCCGAGGTGCGCGGGCTGATCGAGGCTGCCGTGGCGCTGTCACCCGGCGTGCGTGTCGAGATCAAGCGCCTGTTGCTGGCCCAGGCGCTGAAGCCCTTGCCCGGCAACGCGCCGCTGGTGGCGGCCATCCAGCGCCACGGCCAGGCGGTGTTCGGCGAGCCCATCCCCGAGAGCGGCACGCCCCTCTACACCGACGTGCGCCTGTACGGCGAGCACGGCGTGCCGGCCGTCATCTACGGCGCCGGGCCGCGCACGGTGCTCGAGAGCAACGCCAAGCGGGCCGACGAGCACGTGGAACTGGCGGACCTGCGGCGCGCCACGCGGGTGGTTGCGCGCACCCTCTTCGATCTCCTGCACGCTTGAGGGCCGTCTTGCGCACCAGCCTGGGGTAGACCGGCGCAGAAGCGCCCATCGTGGTGCAAGCCCGGAGTTCCAACTGAGCATGGAACTTGCAGAATGGTTCGGCAGTTTCTTGTTTTTTGCCTGCCCTTCCGTTCGGAGCCCTGCCATGCCCTTGTTCTCGATCACCCGCCGTGCCGCCACCCTGGCCCTGGCCGGCCTGCTCGCCACCCCGTTGATGGCCTCGGCGCAAACGCCGATCAAGTTCCAGCTCGACTGGCGCTTCGAAGGCCCGGCCGCGCTCTTCCTGGCCAGCACGGCCAAGGGCTACTACAAGGCCGCCGGCCTGGACGTGACCATCGACGCCGGCAACGGCAGCGGTGGCACGGTCACGCGCGTGGCCGGTGGCGCCTACGACATGGGCTTTGCCGACATGGCGGCCCTGATGGAGTTCCACGCCAACAACCCCGACGCGCCGAACAAGCCGGTGGCGGTGATGATGGTCTACAACAACACGCCGGCCGCGGTGCTGGCGCTCAAGAAAAGCGGCATCAGCAAGCCGTCTGATCTGAACGGCCGCAAGCTCGGCGCACCCGGTTTCGACGCCGGCCGCAAGGCGTTCCCGATCTTCGCCAAGGCCAACAACATCAGTGGCGTGCAGTGGACAAGCATGGACCCGCCGCTGCGCGAGACCATGCTGGTGCGCGGTGACATCGAGGCCATCACCGGCTTCAGTTTCACCAGCCTGCTCAACCTCGAGGCGCGCGGCGTCAAGACCGAGGACATCGTCGTCATGCCCTACCCGGCGCACGGCGTGAAGCTCTACGGCAACGCCATCATCGCCAGCCCCAAGCTCATCAAGGAGAACCCGGCCGCGGTGAAGGCCTTCCTGAGCGCGTTCCTGAAGGGCGCCAAGGAAGTGATCGCCAACCCCGACGCCTCCATCGAGTACGTGAAGGCGCGCGACGGCATCATCAACGTCGACCTCGAGAAGCGCCGCCTGCGCATGGCCATCGACGCCGTCGTGGCCAGCCCCGACGCGCGTGCCGAGGGCTTCGGTGTCGTCAACCCCGGCCGCCTGGCGCTGATGGCCTCGCAGGTGAGCGACGCGTTCGCCACGCGCACCCGCATCGACCCCACGGCGGTGTGGACGGACACGCTGCTGCCGGCCAAGGCCGAGCTGAACATCCTGCCGCCGGTGCGGCGCTGACCGCTCGGGCCCGATGGAGCAGGACGTGGGCCGCTCAGCGCAAATCCCAGGAGAACTGCAGCATCAGGCCGGCATCGCCCAGCAGGTGGGCTGCGACGGACGCCTTGCGGTTGAACTGCCAGCCCAGCGTCACCAGAGCCCCGGGCGAGAAGCCGTTGTTGTTGAGCGGCACCTTGTCCTCGAATTGCCCCCGGTAGCCGTACATCATGCCCGCCGAAACCTGGCCGTACAGCGGATCCTGGCCCCACAGGCCGGGCCAGCGCCGGCCGACGTAGAGGTAGGCGCTGGGTTGTCCGAACGAATTGTTGAAGCGCGAGGCGCCGAGCAGCCAGCCATCGAGGCGTTGGCGCTCGAGGGCCAGCGCCCACACTTGGCGATGTTCCGGGCTGTAGCGAAAGTGCAAGGTGGCTGGGGACGAGGCCACGCGCCAGTGGCCGCCGTCGGACCAGCCGGCGATCCATTGGCCGAGTTCGGTATCCTGGGCTTGCGCCGTGGCGGCCGTGAGCAGCCCCGCAGCGATGACCGCCGTCGTTCGAAGGGCGGCCAGTGGCCGGCCCGTGCGTGAAGTGACGAATCCGGAGTTCATGCACTCGATTTTGCCGTGGCGCTTAGCCGTGGCCGTGTTCGGGCTTCTGCTGCTGGGTGCGCTGACGGGTTGCGCAGGGTTCGACGAATGGGCTCGCGAGCGCGCGCTGCGCCCCACGCCCACCCAGCCCGCCCACGTGCGTGCGGCCGCAGCCTCGCTGCGCGAAGGCGACCGCCGTGAATTCGCCGAACTGCCTGGCGGCGAGCGCCTGGCGCTGTGGTGGTTGACGCAGCCCCGCAGCGACGCCCCGA
>JBIJAP010000352.1:0-4087 GCA_044345715.1 Rubrivivax sp. | reverse complement strand
GGCTGCGCTCGATGATCAGCGGCGGCGACAGCGCAAGCGTGTCGCCGGTGGTGCGGATCAGCATGCCCTGCTCCCAGCAGTCGAGGAACACCGAGAAGGCGCGCTTCGTGGGCTCGCCCGCGATGCCTTGCAGCTCGACGCCGCCGACGAGGCCGAAGTTGCGCACGTCGATGACGTGCGGCTCGCCCTTGAGCGAATGCACGCCGGCCGCGAAGTAGGCTGCGATGTCGCCCGAGGCCCGCGTGAGCAGGTTCTCTTCCGCGTAGGTGTCCAGCGTGCCGATGCCCGCGGCGCAGGCCAGCGGGTGGCCCGAGTAGGTGTAGCCGTGGGGGAACTCGATCAGGTGCTCGGCGCCGGTCATGAAGGCGTCGTGGATCTCGTTCTTCGCGATCACCGCGCCCATCGGCACGGCGCCGTTGGTCAGGCCCTTGGCGCAGACGATGAGGTCGGGCGTGACGCCGAAGGTCTGCGCCGCAAACGGGTTGCCGGTGCGGCCGAAGCCGGTGATGACCTCGTCGAAGATCAGCAGGATGCCGTGCTTGGTGCACAGCTCGCGCAGCCGCTGCAGGTAACCCACGGGCGGCACCAGCACGCCAGTGGAGCCGGCGATGGGCTCCACGATCACCGCCGCGATGTTGCTCGCGTCGTGCATCGCGACAAGCTTTTCCAGATCATCGGCGAAGTCGGCGCCGTGAGCCGGCTGGCCCTGGCTGTAGGCGTTGCGCGCCGGGTCGTGCGTGTGGCGCAGGTGGTCGGTGCCGGCCACCGCCAGGCCGAAGGTCTTGCGGTTGCCGACCATGCCGCCGACCGAAATGCCGCCGAAGTTGACGCCGTGGTAGCCGCGGTCGCGGCCGAGCAGGCGTGTGCGCGTGCCTTGGCCACGCACGCGGTGGTAGGCCAGCGCCATCTTGAGCGCCGTGTCCACGGCCTCGCTGCCGCTGTTGGCAAAAAACACCTTGCCCATGCCGGCCGGTGCGATGGCGGCCACGCGCTCGGCCAGTTCGAAGGCCTTGGGGTGGGCCATCTGGAAGGGCGGCGCGAAGTCCATCTCGGCGGCCTGCTGCTGGATGGCGGCGGTGATGCGCGGGCGGTTGTGGCCGGCGTTGACGCACCACAGGCCGGCGACAGCGTCGAGCACCTCGCGGCCGGCCACGTCCCAGTAGTGCATGCCCGAGGCGCGGGCCAAGAGGCGCGGTGCCTTCTTGAACTGGCGGTTGGCCGTGAACGGCATCCAGTAGGCCTCCATCGAGGACGGCAACTGGCTGCCCACCGCTTCAGCGGCTTGCATCAGGGCGGGATCGAGGGCTTTGTTCATGGGGGCCTCCTGGGGTGGCGTTCAAGCAGACATCGCGGCTCTCGAAGTCTAGCCAGCCCGGGACGCAATGTGCCGCTCTCGCTGGACCGGGCTGACCCTGATCGGCACAATCCACTGCGGTCAACCCGGCCTCTGGCGCAAGAACATGCAAACCTCAAGCTCCACTGTGCAACTGGATTCGATCGACCGGGCCATCCTGGTGGCCCTGCAGCGCGAGGGCCGCATCGCCAACCAGGCACTCGCCGAACGGGTGCATCTGAGCCCCAGCGCCTGCCTGCGCCGCGTGAAGGCGCTCGAGGACGCCGGCGTCATCGCCGCCTACGTGGCGCTGCTGAACCCGCGCGCCGTGGGCCGGCCGGGCACCAGCTACACCATCATCAACCTCGAGAGCACGCAGCCGGCCGTGCGCCAGGCCTTCGAGCAGGCGGTGCAGGACACGGCCGAGATCCTCGACTGCCACTACGTGGCCGGCGCCAACGACTACCTCGTGCGCTTCACCTACCGCGACGCCGAAGACCTGGAGCGCTTCCACGCCGACGTGCTGGCGCGGCTGCCGGGCGTGGTGCGCAGCAACTCGATGCTGGTGCTGCGCACCGTCAAGCGCACGACGGCCTTGCCTTTGCCGGACTGAACCGAGCGCGCCCGCGGCTCAGGCCGCCAGCGCCAGCGACAGCGGCGCCCGCGTGCGGTGCGCCCATTTGGGGCCTAGGCGAAGGGTGTCGAGCACGCTGGCGCTGGCGTCGGCGAAGAACAGCGCCTCCGACAGGCCGAGCCGCTCGAACAGACGCCGCTGGCGCAGCGAACGCACGCGCAGGTCGCCCCCCGCGGGGATCTGCGTGAACAGCGTCGAGGCGCGCTCGGCCACCTGCTGCGCGGCAGCGTCCAGCGCCGGCACGGCCCGCGGCGCCGACAGGCGGGCCTGCACGACGAAGGGGTTGCGCCCCACTACCAGGCCCCAGGGGCGCAGCCCGTCGGCCGGATCGACGCTCAGCGCCTCGAGCTTGGTCAGGCCGAAGGCGCGCGCCAGCGCCAGGCGCGCCGCCATGCCGACGTCGTGCTCCTGCACCATCGACAAGGCCCAGGCGGCCTCGGCGTCGGTGCCGCCCACGGGCAGCACCAGCGTGCGCAGCAGCGCGTGTGCATGGCCGTCACCTTGCGCCGCCGCGGCGTGCAGCCAGCCGATGGCCTGCTCGGATTCGGCCAGGCCCGCCGCGCCGCGCAGCAGCAAGGCGCCCAGCTTGCGCTGGGCCTCGGCCAGGCCCATGTGCGCCGCCTTCTCGAGGAAGAAGCGCGCCATCTGCGGGTTGGCCACCGACAGGCGGTGATCGGCATGCAGCCGGTACAGGTGCAGCCAGGCTTCGCCATCGCCGGCATCGGCCGCCCGGAGTAGCCAGGCGGCGCCTTTGCGCACGTTGTGCTGACCGTCGAACACCTCGGCCGGCACGCCGTCGGCCGGCAGGCCCGATAGGGCACGTCCCAGCAGCGACATCGCGGCCTGGTCGCCCGCCGTGGCGCAGCGTTCGAGCGCCTGGCGCAAGGCCTCGGCGGGCACGGGCGGCAGGCTCTGCCGCGCGGCATGGGCGCTGCGCAGCAGTGCCACGAAGCCCTGGGCCAGACCTTCCGGCCACGGCGCGTCGGCTGGGTGCAGGGCCATGGCGGCCGACAAGGCCGCGGCCAGGGCATCGAGCCGGCCCAGGGCCTGGGCCTGCGTCGCCACCCACAGCGCCACGGCCATGGCGTCGATGCGGTCTTCGCGGGCAGCGGCCGCCAGCAGCACCGCAAGGCGCTGCGCGCGGCTGGCCGCCCAGGCGGCGTCGAGCACGCGTTCAGCGCCTGCATGCTTCGCGGCCGCGCGCTGAAGCCAGATCCATGCATCGCCCAGGTCCGTCTCGGCACCGTCGCCACCGAGGCCGAACTTCACGACCGCCAGGCGCATCTGTGCGATTGCGCTGCCATCGGCTGCCGCACGCTCCAGCATCGGCCACTCGCCGGCCTGCAGCAGCTCGTGCAAGGGCAGGCATTCGGCCAACACCTGTGCGGCGCGGCCCGCGTCCTGCCGGGCGGCCTGGCGCAGGTGCTCCAGGCCCGTGCCCAGGTGCTGCGGGAAGCCGTCGACCCCCAGCAGGTAGCGCCGGCCGACCTCGCAGCGGGCCGCGAGGTCGCCCTGGCGTGCCAGGGCCAGCAGTCGGATGTCTTGTCGTCGCATCGAGGGGTCTCCGTCGCAGGCTGTGATGCCGCCATGCTCCAGAGCCCGCCGATCGCATCGATGGCGCGTGGATTACCGTTTCGTAAGGCAGCGCCCCGTTAGGCGCTGCGGGTCATCGATGCATCACGCGCCTGCCACGCGGGCGTCAGAACGAGTGGCGCAGGCCGAACTCGTAGCCGGTGGACGTGGCACCCGCGGCCAGCGCGGGCGGCGTGCCCACGGCATACGTGGCGCGGCCGTCGTTGGCCACGCGGGCGTAGGTGGTGTACACGGCCGTGCGCTTGGACAGGTTGTGCACGTAGCCGAGTGCGAACTGATCGGCGTCGTTGTCGCCGATCAAGGTGCCGGCCGGCGTGCGGCCCGAGCCATCGGCGCGTGTGTACGAGGCGCGGAATGCGCCACGGCCCATCGGCACGTTGGCGCCAATGGACGTGACCGTGACCTTGCCCGCGCCGAACTCGTTCTGGCGCCAGTAGCCCATCACGCGCAGCACGCCCAGGTCGTAGGAGCCGCCCAGCGTGATCACTTCATGCTCGTCGCTGCCCGCGGTGGGCGTGACCTCGGTG
>JBIJAP010000129.1:0-8491 GCA_044345715.1 Rubrivivax sp. | reverse complement strand
GATGGGCTCTTTCACCTCGTGCCCGTCGATGATGAACTCTTGCGGCTCCACCAGCAGCAGTCGCTGGTCGTTGGGGATGTTGATGGCCTTGGCGGTTTCGACCACGCGCGCCACATCGGTGGGGGTGACCTCGCGGTTGTCGCGCACGATCACCATGCCGGTGCTGTTGAGGCCGCGGATATGGCTGCCGGTAATGCCGGTGTAGACGGACGTGATCTTGCAGGCGGCCATCATCTCGGCCTCTTTCAGCGCCTGCTGGATGCTGGCCACGGTGGCGTCGATGTTGACGACCACGCCGCGCTTCAGCCCATGCGTGGGCGCCACCCCCAGGCCGGCGAGGCGCAGCTCGCCGTCCACCACTTCGGCGGCCACGACCATGATCTTGGCGGTGCCGATGTCCAGGCCGAACACCATGTCCTTGTATTCCTTGGCCATGTGGGTGTTCCTCGTGATGTCAGTTCGTCGCGCCGGTGGTGGGGCCTGAGCCCGTGCCGGCACTGGATGTCGGGGCGCCGCCGGCGGCCGCCCCCGGGGATGTCGTCACGCCGCGCAGCCGCAGGGCGTAGCCGCCGCTGTGGCGCAGGTCGGCGTGCTGCAGCGGGGCGCGCCAGCGCGCGTTGGCGGCGGCGAAGGTGCGCACGAAGCGCTCGGTGCGCGCCACGATCTCGTCGCTGCTGCCACCACCGAGCTCCATGCTGGCGCCGCTGTCGAAGCCCAGCCGCCACGAGCCGCGGCCCGAGAGGTGCATCGAGCTGATCTGCAGGTCGTGCCGCGCCAGCAGCGGCTGCAGCTGGCGCAGCAGCGCCAGCATCTCGGCCGCGCGCGCTTCGGGGCCGCTCAGCAGCGGCAGGTTTTCGTCTTCGACATCGCCGACGTTGGCATCGAAGACCTCGCCGTGGCTGTTGACGAGGCGGCCGGTGTCGGCCACCTCGGCGGCGTCGGCCGCGGCGTCTTCGCCGCCCCACAGCGCGGCCGGGTGGTGCTCTTCCAGGCGCACCACCAGCTTGTCGGGCCACACGCGCCGCACGACGGCGCGGCGCACCCAGGGCACGCTCTCAAACGCCGCGCGGCTGCCTTGCAGGTCGACGCTGAAGAAGTTGCCCGCCAGGCGCGGCGTGGCGTTGGCACGGATGGTGGGCACGTTGTTGCGCGCCAGGTCGCCGTCGAGCTGGATGGCGCGGATGGGGAACAGCGGGCTGCGCATCAGCCAGGCCCAGGCGGCCACGCCCGCGCCGGCCGCCGCCAGCACGAACACCGCCGCGGCAACGGCGTTCATCAGGCGCACGTCGACCGGCAGCGCCCGGCCCGCGCGCGCAGCGGCGGCTGCGGCGGCGGTCTGGGCGGAGCGGCGGAGCGTGGCCATGCTTCGGTTCAGGCCCGGGTGTTGTCGGTCGACGCCAGCGCCAACAGCAGCAGGCACAGTCGCTCGTAGCTGATGCCGGCCTGGCGCGCCGACATCGGCACCAGCGAATGGCCGGTCATGCCGGGGCTGGTGTTCATCTCGAGCAGGAAGATCTTGCGATCGCGGGCCCGCAGCATCAGGTCGGCGCGGCCCCAGCCGCGGCAACCCAGGGCGCGGTAGGCGGCCAGCGTCAGGCGCTGCACCTCGGCTTCTTCGTCAGGCGCCAGGCCGCTGGGGCAGCGGTAGCCGGTGTCCTCGGAGAAGTACTTGTGCTCGTAGTCGTAGTTGCCGTCGGGTGCTTCGATGCGCACCACCGGCAGCGCGCGTGCCGCCGCGCCTTGGCCCAGCACCGGGCAGGTGAGCTCGATGCCGGTGATGAACTCCTCGCAGAGCACGTCGGGGTCATATTGGGCGGCCAACTTCACGGCCTCCTGCATCTGCGAGTAGCCCTCGACCTTGCTGATGCCGATGGAGCTGCCCTCGCGCGGCGGCTTCACGATCAGCGGCAGGCCGAGGTCGTCGGGCACGGCAATCACGCGCTCGCGCTGCAGCTCGCCCGGCTGCAGCAGCACCCAGCGCGGCGTGGGCAGGCCCTCGGCGAGCCAGACGCGCTTGGTCATGGTCTTGTCCATCGCGATGCTGCTCGCCATCACGCCGCTGCCGGTGTAGGGCAGCTGCAGCAGCTCGAGCGCGCCCTGCAGCGAGCCGTCTTCGCCGCCACGGCCGTGCAGCGCGATGAACACACGCGCAAAGCCCTCGTCCTTTAGTGCCTGCAGCGGCCGCTCGGCGGGGTCGAAGGCGTGCGCGTCCACGCCCTGGCTGCGCAGGGCTTGCAGCACGCCGGCGCCGCTCATCAGGCTGACCTCGCGCTCGGCGCTGCGGCCGCCGGTGAGCACGGCCACCTTGCCCAGCGCGGCGGCGTCGATGGCTTGATCGGGATCGAAGGCTGCGGTCATGCGGCAGCTCCTGAAGAGGCGGTGTCGGGTACGGAGTCAGACAGCGCCTGCATCGCCCTCGGCAGCGTGCCGATGGAGCCGGCGCCCAGGGTCAGCAGCACGTCACCGCTTTGCAGCGTGGCATGCAGCTCGGCGGGTAGCTGGGCCAGTTGCGGCACGAAGAAGGCGCCTGGCACGGTGGCGGCCAGGCTCGCGCCATCGGCACCGGCGATGGGCGCCTCGCCGGCGGGGTAGACCTCAGTGAGCCAGGTCGCGTCGGCCAGCGCCAGCGCGCGGCTGAATTCGGCGAAGCAGTCGCGGGTGCGCGTGTAGCGGTGCGGCTGGAAGGCCAGCACCAGGCGCCGGCCCGGGAAGGCGCCGCGCGCGGCGGCGATCACCGCGGCCAGCTCGGCCGGGTGGTGGCCGTAGTCGTCGACCAGCAGGTACTCGCCGCCGCCGGCCGCGCGCAGCGGGCCCAGCTTGGCAAAGCGGCGGCCCACGCCGGCAAAGCGCTCGAAGGCGCGCGCCGCGGCGTCGTCGGGCAGGTGCAGCGCGCGCGCCACCGCCAGCGCCGCCAGCGCGTTGCGCACGTTGTGCTCGCCCGCCAGGTTGAGCGTGAGCGGGAGGTCGTCGTAGCCGGCCTGGCGTGCCGTGAAGCGCATGCGGCCCCCTTCGAGCGCCGCCACGTCCACGGCCCGCAGGTCGGCCTCGGCGCCCAGGCCGTAGGTGGTGACGTAGCGCTCCAACCGCGGCAGCACCGCGCGCACGCCGGGGTCGTCGGCGCAGACCATCGCGCGGCCGTAGAACGGCAGCCGCGCCACGAACTGCACGAAGGCGTCGTACAGCCGCTCCAGGCTGTGGCCGTAGGTCTCCATGTGGTCGGCGTCGATGTTGGTGACGACCGACAGCACCGGGCTCAGCTGCAGGAACGAGGCATCGCTCTCGTCGGCCTCGGCCACCAGCGGATCGCCCGCGCCGAGGCGAGCCGCCTGCCCGCGGTCCTTGCCGGCGCTGCGAAGCTCGCCGCCGATCACGAAGGTGGGGTCGGTGCCGGCCTCGGCCAGCACGCTGGCCACGAGCGAGGTGGTCGTGGTCTTGCCGTGCGTGCCGGCGATGGCGATGCCCTGCTTGTGGCGCATCAGCTCGGCCAGCAGTGCTGCGCGCGCCACGATGGGCAGGCGTGCTGCGCGCGCCGCCACCACCTCGGGGTTGCTGGCCTTCACGGCGGTGCTGGTGATCAGCGCCTGCGCGCCGGCGATGTGCGCGGCGTCGTGCCCGATGTGCACCTGCACACCGAGTTTCGCCAGCCGCTCGGTGGTGGCGCTGGCCTGCAGATCGGAGCCGCTGACGGTGTAGCCCAGGCCGGCCATGATCTCGGCCAGCGGGCTCATGCCGGAGCCGCCCACGCCGACGAAGTGGATGTGGTGGACGGCGTGGTTCATGCCTTCGCCTTCTTCACCAGCGCCTCGATCTCGTCGGCCACGCGCGCCGCCGCCTGCGGGCGGGCCTGGGCGCGGGCCTTCGTGGCCATCACCTGCAGCGTGGCGCGGTCGAGCTTCGCGAGTTCCGCCGCCAGCCGCTCGGGCGTGAGCTCGGTTTGCGGCAGGTGCACGGCACCGCCCTGCGCGGCCAGCCACTGCGCGTTGTCGCGCTGGTGCGCGGTGGTGCTCACCACCAGCGGCACCAGGAGGGCCGGCACGCCGGCGGCGCAGAGCTCGCTCACGGTGATGGCACCGGCGCGGCAGACCATCAAGTCGCACTCGGCCAGCTGAGTGGGCATGTCGTCGATGAAGGCCCGCACGTCTGCAGTGAGGCCAGCCGCCGCGTAGGCGGCGCGCACGGCGGCCTCGTCGGCGGCGCCGGTCTGGTGGACGATGTGTGGGCGCTGTTCGGCCGGCAGCCGCGCGATGGCCTCGGGCAGCGTGCGGTTGAGCACCTGCGCGCCCAGGCTGCCACCCACCACCAGCAGCTTCAACGGGCCGCTGCGCGCGCCGTAGCGCTCGGCGGGCGGCGCGATGGCCTCGATCTCGGCACGCACCGGATTGCCGGTGACGACGGCGTTGGTCGTGCGGCGCGCGGCCTCGCCCTCGAAGCCGAAGGCCACGCGGTCGGCCACCGGCAGCAGGCTCTTGTTCGAGAGCAGCAGCGCGGCGTCGGCGTTCACCAGCAGCAGCGGCTGGTTCAGCCAGCTGGCCATCAAGCCACCCGGAAAGCACACGTAGCCGCCCATGCCCAGCACGGCGTCGGCGGTGCGGCGCCTGAGGATGGCGCGGCAGTCCCAGAAGGCCTTGAGCAGCCGCAGGCCGCCGGTGGCGGTGTGCAGCAGACCTTTGCCGCGCAGGCCGCTGAAGCGGATGGTGTCGAGCGCCAGGCCGCTCGGCGGCACGAGCTTGTTCTCCATGCCGTGCGAGGTGCCGAGCCACGACACCGTCCAGCCACGGCGCTGCATCTCGTGCGCCACCGCCAGGCCCGGCATGATGTGCCCGCCGGTGCCAGCGGCCATGACGACGAGGTGCGGCATCACGTTGGCCTCCCGGCTGAGGCCCCAGCGGCGCCAGCAGCGGCGCCAGCACCACCGTTCGCGCTGAGCCTGTCGAAGCGCCGGGCCCTCGCGGCAGGCTTCGACAGGCTCAGCCCTAACGGATTCGGAAACCGAGACAAAGGCTTCGACAAGCTCAGCCCGAACGGGTTCTGAAGCCGGGACGCCGGCTTCGACAAGCTCAGCCCGAACGGGGATGCCTGCGTCCTCATGCTCGCCCCCCGCGCATCAGCGCCCGGTTCTCGATGTCCACCCGCAGCACCAGCGCCAGCGCCACCGCGTTCATCAGGATGGCGCTGCCGCCGTAGCTCATCAGCGGCAGCGTTAGCCCCTTGGTGGGCAGCACGCCCAGGTTCACGCCCATGTTGATGAAGGACTGGAAGCCGATCCAGATGCCGATGCCCTGGCACATGAGCCCCGCGAAGACGCGGTCCAGCGCGATGGCCTGGCGGCCGATGCCGACGATGCGCCGCGTGAGCCAGAAGAAGGCGCCGATGACCACCGCCACGCCGACGAAGCCGAGCTCCTCGCCGATCACCGCGAGCAGGAAGTCGGTGTGCGCTTCGGGCAGGTAGTGCAGTTTTTCCACGCTCGCCCCCAGCCCCTGGCCAAAGATCTCGCCACGCCCCAGGGCGATCAACGAGTGCGTGAGCTGGTAGCCCTTGCCCTGGGCGTACTTCGGGTTCCACGGGTCCAGGTAGGCCAGGATGCGCTCGCGCCGCAGGTCGTCGAACGCCAGGAACAGGCCCAGCACCAGCAGCATGACCAGCGCGATGAGGAAGAACATGCGCGCGTTCACGCCGCCCAGGAACAGGATGCCCATCGCGATGGTGGCGATCACGATGAAGGCGCCCATGTCGGGCTGGCGCAGCAGCAGCGCACCCACGAACACCACCGCCACCACCATGGGCGTGACGGCGCGCCAGAAGTTCTCGCGCACGTCCATGCGCCGCACCATATAGCTGGCGGCATACAGCGCAATCGCCAGCTTGGCCAGCTCGCTGGGCTGGAAGTTCATGAAGCCGAGCGGGATCCAGCGGCGCGCGTTGTTCACGACCTTTCCGATGAAGGGCAGCAGCACCGCCACCAGCAGCACCAGCGTGACCAGAAACACCCAGGGCGCGTTCTTTTCCCAGAACGACATCGGCAGCTGCACCGTCACCAGCGCCGCGACAAACGCCACCGAGATGGCGAGCAGGTGCTTCTTCAGGAAGAAGCCCTGCGTGATGCCCGAAAAGCGCGGGTTGTCGGGCAACGCGATGCTGGCCGAATACACCATCACCACGCCGAAGGCCACGAGCGCGGCCACCACCGCCACCAGCTGCGTGTCGAAGGCGCTCAGACGCACGGCGCGGGTGCCGGCCACGTCGACATGCGCGCGCACCGGCAGCGGGCCGCCGCCGGCATCGGCGCTGCGGCCGGGCAGACGGGCACGCAAGGCCGCGGCCAGCCCAGCCCACCAGCCCTGCAGCGCGCTCGCGTTCATGCCAGTTCTCCCCGCTCGGCCGCCAGCGCCTGCACCGCAGCCACGAAGACCTCGGCGCGGTGGGCGTAGTTGCGGAACATGTCCAGGCTGGCGCAGGCCGGGCTCAGCAGCACGGCATCACCCGCCTGTGCTTGCGCGTAGCACCAGTTCACGGCCAGCTCCAGCGAGACGAATCGCTGCAGCGGCAAGCCGCGCACCTGCTGCTCGACGATGGTCTCGATGGCCGCCGCATCGCGCCCGATGGTGGCCACGGCTCGCGCATGGCGGGCCAGCGGGGCGGCCAGCGGTGCGAAGTCCTGGCCCTTGCCGTCGCCACCCAGGATGACGACCAGGCGGCCCGGCGCCAGATCGGCCCCCAGGCCTTCGAGCGCGGCCACGGTGGCGCCGACGTTGGTGCCCTTGCTGTCGTCGTAGGCGTCGACATCGCCCACGCGGGCGACGAACTGCACGCGGTGTGGCTCGCCGGTGTACTCACGCAGGCCGTGCAACATCGGCGCCAGCGGGCAGCCAATGGCTGTCGCCAGCGCCAGCGCCGCCAGTGCATTGGCGGCGTTGTGGCGGCCGCGCACACGCAGCGCGTCGGCGGGCATCAGGCGCTGCAGGTGGATCTCCGGCTCCTCGCCCTTCTTGAGCTTGATGCCTTCTTCCTGCGGCAGCGCACGCACCAGCCAGGCCATGCCGCTTTCGACGACGAGGCCGAAGTCGCCCGGCGCGCTCGGGGCATCGAGCCCGAAACGCAGGGCCTTGCGTTCAGGGCTCTTGGGCTTGCCTTTCTGCGGACCCTTCTCGTGCAGCTCCGGGCGCGGCAGCAGCGCCTCGACCGCGGCGTCGCTGCGGTTGATCACGCAGGTGGCCTGGGTGCCGAAGATGCGCGCCTTGGCGGCGCCGTAGGCGGGCATGCTGCCGTGCCAGTCGAGGTGGTCCTGCGTCAGGTTGAGCACGGCCGCGGCGTCGGGTTCGAAACCACGCACGCCAGTGCCGCCGCCCTCGAGCTGGAAGCTGGACAGCTCGAGCACCCAGACATCGGGCAGGCCCTTCTTGGCATTGCTCTCGGCATCGCTCTCGGCATCGATCTCGACGGCACTCAGCTCGGCCGCCAGCACGTCCAGCAGCGCCGGGCCGATGTTGCCGGCTATCGCCACGCGGCGGCCCGCGCGCTCGACCAGCAGCGCCGTCATCGCGGTGGTGGTGGTCTTGCCGTTGGTGCCGGTGATGGCCAACAGCTGCGGCGCATAGCCGCTCGTGGCCTTCAGGTCGGCCAGTGCGCGCGCGAACAGATCGAGCTCGCCCATCACCGCGATGCCGGTCTCCCGTGCCTCGGCCAGCAAGGGGGCGATGCGCTCGTCGGCCGGCGCCAGGCCCGGGCTCTTCAGCACCAGCTGGCAGCCCTGCAGCAGCGTTGACTCCAGCACGCCGTGAACGCGGACCACGCCGGGGTGTTCGGCGGCCAGCGCCTCGGCGCCCGGGGGCTGCTCGCGCGAGTCCCACGCCGTCACCGCCGCGCCGTGGCGCGCGCACCAGCGGGCCATGGCCAGGCCGCTGGTGCCGAGCCCGAGCACGAGAACTGAGGTGTTGCGAAGCCAGTCCATCTTGTTCAACGTAGCTTCAGGCTGGCCAGGCCCACCAGGCACAGCAGCATCGTGATGATCCAGAAGCGCACCACCACCTGCGTCTCGCCCCAGCCCTTCTTCTCGAAGTGGTGGTGCAGCGGCGCCATCAGGAACACGCGCCTGCCCGTGCCGTAGCGCCGTTTGGTGTACTTGAACCAGCTCACCTGGATGATCACGCTCAGCGCTTCGGCCACGAAGATGCCGCCCATGATGGCCAGCACGATCTCCTGCCGCGTGATGACGGCGATGGTGCCCAGGGCGCCGCCGAGCGCCAGCGCGCCCACGTCGCCCATGAACACCTGCGCCGGGTTGGCGTTGAACCACAGGAACGCCAGCCCCGCGCCGGCCATGGCGGCGCAGAACACCAGCAGCTCGCCCGCGCCCGGGATGTGCGGAAACAGCAGGTAGCGCGAGAAGTCGGCGCGGCCCACGACGTAGGCGAACACACCCAGTGCGCTGCCCACCAGCACCACCGGCATGATGGCCAGGCCGTCCAGGCCGTCGGTGAAGTTGACGGCA
>JBIJAP010000204.1:0-6622 GCA_044345715.1 Rubrivivax sp. | reverse complement strand
CGAACCAGCTGAGCGCGATGAAGCCGAACACGCCCAGCGGGTAGCTGATGCTCTTGAAGAAGGGCACCATCAGGTCGGCCCGCGGCGGCAGCTCGGCGCTGAAGCCGCTGCGCACCCAGTTCAGGAACAGCTCGAGCACGCGCAGGTTGCTGGTCTCGGCCACGCTGAATGCTAGGTACAGTGCGGCCACCAGGCCGATGAGGCTTTGCCAGAAGAACTTCTCGCGGCTCCTCATGCCCTCGGGGTCTTTGTGCACCACCTTGCGGTAGTCGTCGGCCCAGCCGATGGCGCCGAAGCCGAAGGTGACGAGCATCACCACCCACACGAAGCGGTTGCTCCAGTCGAACCACAAGAGCGTGCTGACGCCGATGCCGATGAGCACCAGCACGCCGCCCATCGTGGGCGTGCCGCGCTTGCCCAGGTGGGCCTGCACGCCGTACTCGCGGATGGGCTGGCCGATCTTCATCTCGGTGAGCTTGCGGATCACCCACGGCCCGAAGGCCAGGCCGATCAGCAGCGCCGTCATCGCCGCCAGCACGGCACGGAAGGTGAGGTACTGGAAGACACGCAGGAACCCCAGGTCCTCGGGGTACAGCGCCATCAGCCATTGCGTCAGGCTCAGCAGCACGGTGAGCCCTCCGGCGCTGCGGTGGCGGCACGCAAGGCCTGCACGACCTGCTCCATCTTCATGAACCGGGATCCCTTCACCAGGACGGACCGCGCGGCAGGGCGCGGCGGGGTGTTGTTCTGCAAGGCTGCGACGAGCTCGGCGGTGCCGGCAAAGTGCACCGGCGCGCCGGCATGGGCGCACAGCGCACCGGCGGTCCAAAAGGCGTCGAGGCCGCGCTCGCGCGCGCGCTCGCCCACTTCGGCATGGAAGCGCGGGCCTTCGTCGCCGACCTCGCCCATGTCGCCCAGCAGCAGCCAGCGCGGGCCGGGCAAGGCGGCCAGCACCTCGATGGCGGCGAGCACCGAGTCGGGGTTGGCGTTGTAGCTGTCGTCGACCAGCGTGACGGCCTCGCCGCCAATGACGAGCCGGTGCAGCTGCGAGCGCCCCGCCACAGGGCGGAAGGCCTCGAGCCCGCGCTGCACGGCGGCCAGCGGCTCGCCGGCCGCCAGCGCACAGGCCGCCGCCGCCGCGGCATTGCCCAGGTTGTGCGCGCCGGGCAGGTGCAGCGCCAGTGTGGCGCTGCCGGCGGGCGTGGTGAGCGTCAGCGCCCAGGCGGCGGCCTCAGCGTCCCAGTGGCCATCGGCGGTGACGTCGGCGCCACTGCCGGCCGGGCCGAAGCTGATGACGCGGCGCAGCCCCGCGCGCGAACGCCAACGCGGCGTGAAGCTGTCGTCGGCCGGGATCACCACCGTGCCGCCGGCCGGCAGCGCGTCGATGACGGCGCCGTTTTCATCGGCCACGGCCTCGACGCTCTTCATGAACTCCTGGTGCTCGCGCTGCGCGTTGTTCACCAGCGCCACCGTGGGCTGCGCCAGCGCCGCCAGCAGCGCGATCTCGCCGGGGTGGTTCATGCCGAGTTCGACGACGGCGGCGCGTTGCCAGTGCTCGTCGTCCTGGCGCAGGCGCAGCAGCGTCAGCGGCACGCCGATGTGGTTGTTCAGGTTGCCGGCGGTGGCGAGCATGCCGTCGCCGTGCGCCGCACGCAGGATCGCGGCCACCATCTGCGTGACGGTGGTCTTGCCGTTGCTGCCGGCCACCGCCACCAGCGGCAGGTGGAAACGCTGGCGCCAGCCGCGAGCGAGTTGCTGCAGCGCCGCCAGCGTGTCGGCCACGAGCAGGCCCGAGGCGCCCTCGGCCGCGGCCGCATGCAGCGCCTCGGCACGGTCGGCCAGCAGCGCCAGGGCGCCGCTGGCGCGGGCCTGTGCGATGTAGTCGTGGCCGTCGAAGCGCTCGCCGTGCAGGGCCACGAACAGGTCGCCCGGGCGCACGCTGCGCGTGTCGGTGTGCACGCGGGTGAAGCGGCACTCGCCGCTGCCGACCAACGTGCTGCCGGGCAGCAGGGCGTGGGCCTGGGCCAGCGTCATCATGTGGAAGCCCCGCGCGCGGCGCGCGTCGCCAACGCCGCACGCACCTCGTCGATGTCGGAGAAGGGGTGCGCGACGCCGGCGATGGTCTGCGTCGTTTCGTGCCCCTTGCCGGCGACCAGCACCACGTCGCCGGGCGCGGCCTCGGCCACGGCGCGGCGGATGGCCTCACGGCGGTCGACCACCGCCTCGGCCGGGCTCACCGCGCCGGCCATCACCTGCGCGACGATGGCCGCGGGGTCTTCGCCGCGCGGGTTGTCGCTGGTCACGATCACGCGGTCAGCGCTGGCGGTGGCAATGGCGCCCATCAGCGGGCGCTTGGGCTTGTCGCGGTCGCCGCCGCAGCCGAACACACACACCAGACGGCCACCGCGGGCATGGGCCAAGGGGCGCAGCGCGGCCAGCACCTGCTCCAGCGCGTCGGGCGTGTGCGCGTAGTCGACGACGGCCTCGATGGCGTCGCCCTCGGCGCCGACGCGCTGCAGGCGGCCGGGCACCGGCGTCAGCGCCGCCAGTGCGGCCACGGCGTCGGCCAGCGGCACGCCCAGCGCTCGCAGCGCACCCAGCACCACCAGCAGGTTGCTGGCGTTGAATTCGCCCACCAGGCCGGTGCGCAGCGTCTGGCGAACGGCGCCTTCGGTGATGTCGAACACCAGGCCGTCAGCGCCGTAGCGGCGCTCGCCGGCCACCAGGCGCGCCGCGGCGTGCAGCGACACCGGCCACACGTCGAGGTGGCTGCCGCTCAATTCAGACGCCAGCTGGGCGCCGAAGGGATCATCGACGTTGACCACCGCCGCCTGCAGCCCGGGCCAGCTGAAGAGCTTGCGCTTGGCCTGGCCGTAGGCGGCCATGCTGCCGTGGTAGTCGAGGTGGTCCTGCGTGAGGTTGGTGAACATCGCCACGCGGATACCCAGGCCCGCGAGGCGCTGCTCCTCGATGCCGATCGACGAGGCCTCCATGGCACACGCCACCAGGCCTGCATCGGCAAAGCGCGCCAGCGTGGCGTGCAGTGTCACCGGGTCGGGCGTGGTCAGGCCGGTGCTGACGAGGTGGCCGGGGCCGCGCGCCGACGGCGGCTCGCCCACGCCCAGCGTGCCGATCATGCCGGCCGGGCGGCCCAGGGCCGACAACGCCTGCGCCGTCCACCACGCGGTGCTGGTCTTGCCGTTGGTGCCGGTGGTGGCCAGCACTGCCAGGCGCTCGGAGGGGCGGCCGAAGTAGCGGTGGGCGATGTCGCCGGTGGCGGCCTTCAGGCCCGGCAGCGCCGCGACGCGGGCCTCGTCACCCCAGTCGAAGGCCTCGGCGCCATCGGCTTCCACCAGGCACGCGGCGGCGCCGGCCGCCAGCGCCCCCGGCACGAAGCGCCGCGCGTCGACCACCTGCCCCGGCCAGGCGATGAACCCGTCGCCCGCTGCGAGGCGGCGGCTGTCGGATGCCAGCGTGCCGCGCACGTGGGCACCCAGCCAGTCGGCCGCTTGCTCGGGTGTGGCCAGGCGCTGCATGCTCAGAAGCTCTCGGACGCAGCCGGCGCAACGGGGGTGGCCTTGGCCGCGATTTGCGCCTTCACGTCCAGGTCGGGCGGCACGTTCAGCATGCGCAGTGTCTGCGACACCACCTGGCTGAACACCGGCGCGGCGATCTCGCCGCCGTAGTAAACGCCCTTGCCGGGCTCGTCGACCATCACCGCCACCACGATGCGCGGCTCGGCCACCGGCGCCAGGCCGACGAAGAACGAACGGTACTTGCTGGTGCTGTAGACCTTGCCCTCGAGCTTGCGCGCGGTGCCGGTCTTGCCGCCGACCGAATAGCCCAGGGCCTGCGCCTTGGGCGCGGTGCCGCCGGGGCCGGCAGCCAGGCGCAGCATCTCGCGCACGGCGCGTGCGGTCTTCTCGCTCATCACGCGCGTGCCCATCACGGCAGCACCTTCTTCGCGCTTGACGATGCTCACCGGCAGCAGTTGCCCGTCGCTGGCGAACACGGTGTAGGCCCGCGCCAGCTGGAACAGGCTCGCCGACAGGCCGTAGCCGTAGCTCATGGTGGCCTGCTCCACCGGGCGCCAGCTCTTGTAGGGCCGCAGCCGGCCCGTCACGGCGCCTGGGAACTCGATCTGCGGCCGCTGGCCCAGGCCGATGGCGGTGAACAGGCCGTGCATCTCGCGCGCGGGCATCTGCATCGCCATCTTCACGGTGCCGACGTTGCTGCTCTTCTGGATGACCTCGGCCACCGTCAACACGCCGTGCGGGTGCGCATCGGTGATGCGGCTGCCGGTGATGACGATGTGGCCCGGCGCGGTCTCGATGCGCGTCTCGGGCCGCCACGGCCCGCGCTCCAGCGCCAGCGCGGCGGTGAAGGGCTTCATCGTCGAGCCGGGCTCGAACACGTCGGTGACGGCGGCGTTGCGCAGCCGCTCCTTGCGCATGGTCTGGCGCTGCGCCGGGTCGTAGCTCGGGTAGTTGGCCAGCGCCAGCACCTCGCCGGTCTTCACATCGAGCACGACGACGCTGCCCCGCTGCGCGCGGTGCTCGATCACCGCCTCGCGCAGGCGCTGCCAGGCGAAGAACTGCACCTTGCTGTCGATGGCCAGCTGCACGTCGGCGCCGTGCCGCGGGCTGGCCAGGTCGCCGATGTCCTCGACGACACGGCCGAAACGATCGCGCACCACCGTGCGCTGGCCACTCGTGCCCACGAGCTGGGTCTGGAAGGCGAGCTCGATGCCGTCGATGCCCTTGCCGTCCACGTCGGTGAAGCCCACCACGTGCGCCGCCGATTCGCCCTCGGGCCAGCGGCGCTGGTACTCGCGCACCTGCTGCACGCCCTTGAGCTGCAGCGCCTGCACGGCCTGCCACTGCGACTCTTCGGCGTGGCGCTTCAGCGTCACGGTGCCGGTGGCGCCATCGAGCCTGTCGGCCAGCTCGGCCGGGCTCATCTTCAGCGCCGCGGCCAGCGCGCGGCGCTGCGCCACGTCGGCGGCGAAGGTCTTGGTCTCGACCTGCACGCTGGGCATGGCCACGCTGGTGGCGAGCAGCTGGCCGTTGCGGTCGAGCACCTGGCCGCGGCTGGCGGGCAGCGGCTGCGTGACGACGAAGCGCTTTTCGCCCTGCGCCTGGTAGAAATCGGTGTGCAGGATCTGCAGCCACACCGCGCGGCCGAACAGCACCGTGAAGCCGAACGCCACCATGGCGACGACGAAGCGCGAGCGCCACGGCGGCGTCGGGCTCGCCAGCAGCGGGCTGGTGGCGTAGCTGACGCTCTTCACCGTGCCGCTGGGCGCGGGGGCGCGCGCGCCGCTGGCGTGCTGGCGGCCCGAGGCCGGGTGGGGCGCGCTCATCGCGGGGCTCCCGACGCGGCCACGGTGTCGTCCACGTACACGGTGATGGCCGGCGTGACGCTGGCCATCTTGAGCTGCTCGCGCGCCACGCGCTGCACCCGCGCGTGCGTGGCCTGGGCCTGGCGTTCGGCGTCCAGGCGCTTGTGTTCGGCGTCGAGCTGTCGTTGCTCGGCGCGCGCGCGGTCGAGTTCGGCAAAGACGCGGCGCGACTCGTAGGCCGAGCGCACGAGGCCCAGGCTGCTGCCCAGCAGCAGCACGATCAGCAGGATGTCGAGCTTGCGCATGTCGGGGCCGGGTTCAGCAAGGCACGGCCGTGCGTTCGGCCACGCGCATGACGGCCGAGCGCGAACGCGGGTTGGCGGCCACTTCGGCCGCCGAGGGCTTGATGCGCGCCAGCGCGCGCAGCTTCAGCGGCTGCGGCGGCGCCATCGGGGCGCGGCGGTCGTAGACCTCTCGGCTCTCGGCGGCGACGAAGGTCTTCACGATGCGGTCTTCCAGCGAGTGGAAGCTGATCACCACCAGGCGCCCGGCCGGCGCCAGCAGCGCCAGCGCGGCCTTCAGGCCCTGTTGCAGCGCCTCAAGCTCGGCGTTGACGTGAATCCGAAGAGCCTGAAACGTGCGCGTTGCAGGGTCCTGGCCCGGCTCGCGGGTCTTGACGGCGCGAGCCACGAGCGCGGAAAGCTCGAGTGTTGTGCGGACGGGAGCGCCGCCTTCGCGGCGAGCGACAAGCGCCTTTGCAATTGCAGCAGCAAACCGTTCTTCCCCATGTTCACGAATCACCTCCTCGATGGTCTTGGTGTCGGCCCGGGCCAGGAACTCGGCCGCGGTTTCACCGCGCGTGGTGTCCATGCGCATGTCCAGCGGCGCATCGGCGCGGAAGCTGAAGCCGCGCGAGGCGTCGTCAATCTGCGGCGAGCTCACGCCCAGGTCGAGCAGCACGCCCTTCACCGAGCCGATGCCGCGCGCGGCCAGCTCGGCCGCCATGTCGCCGAAGCTGGCGTGGCAGATGGCGAAGCGCGGATCGTCGATGCGGGCCGCTTCGGCCAGTGCGGCCGGGTCTTTGTCGAAGGCCACGAGCCGGCCCTGCGGCGCCAGGCGCTGCAGCACGGCGCGGCTGTGGCCGCCGCGGCCGAAGGTGCCGTCCACATAAGTGCCTTCCGGCTGCGTGACGAGCGCCTCGACGGCCTCGTTCAACAGCACGGTGGTGTGGGACCATTCGGTTTGAGGGGTGTTCACCAGAGTCGCCGGCTTCACCGGATG
>JBIJAP010000351.1:0-4138 GCA_044345715.1 Rubrivivax sp. | reverse complement strand
GCCCGAATCGGTGCGCCTGGACGGCTGGTTCGGCGGCCTGGGCGACATGCTGAAGACCGTGCCGTACGTGGGCGATACGGTCGGCACCGCGCTGGCGCTGGCCTTCACCGGCCACAACGCCATGGTCTACGGCGCGCTCTTGCTCGTGTTCGGCGTGTGGTGGCTGCTGTACCGCACGCGCTTCGGCCTGCGGCTGCGCGCGGCGGGCGAAAACCCGGCGATGGTGGATGCAGCCGGCGTCAGCGTGAAGGCGCTGCGCTACCAGGCGCTGGCGCTGAACGGCGTGCTGGCCTCGATGGCCGGCGCCTACCTGGTGCTGGCGCAGAACCCGAGCTTCATCCCGCACATGACGGCCGGCCGCGGCTACATGGCGCTGGCGGCGCTGATCTTCGGCAAGTGGCACCCGGTGGGCGCGCTGTGGGCCTGCCTGTTGTTCGGCTTCCTCGATGCCATCAGCATCCGGCTGCAGGGCACAGTGTTGCCGCTCATCGGCGAGGTGCCGGTGCAGGCCATCCAGGCGCTGCCCTATGTGTTGACGGTGGTGCTGCTGGCCGGCTTCATCGGCAGCGCGGTCGCGCCCAAGGCGCTGGGGCGGCCGTATCTGAAGGAGCGCTGAGCCTCCTCGGGCGCGGCCGATGCGCCCGGCCTGAGCCGCTCGCCCGGATCGCCGCCGCCCCCTGACCAGGGGGTGGGCGCCGCAGGCCACGCGCCCCGCGCGGTGTCGCGGTCCACTCAGAATCAAGGGCATACAGATCCTGTGGGAATCACGATGCGCGTCCTCTTGTGCGGCCTGGCCGCCGCCCTCTTCACCGGTTTGGTCGCCGGCCCGGCGGGGGCCGCGGTGCTGAACGCCCAGCAGCTGAACGTCTTCCGTGACGGCACCCCCGCTGACTGGCTGCTGGGCAACAACCTCCTGCTGGCCGACGGCTTCGACAACAGCGATCCCTTCGTCGGCACCACCTACAGCAGCACGGGCACCCCGGCCCAATACGCCCTCTACGGGGCCGCCAGCCCCGAGGTGACCAACCTGGCGGTGAGTGAGCCGAGCGGACAGCTGCGGCTCGACCCGAACTACGGCTCGGTATCAAACAATGCAGCGGGCCAGTCGGGCACCTCGCTGCGGCTGCGCCTGCTGACCAGCATCACCGACACCAACGCCGGCCTCCACGTGTCGCGCAGCTTTGCCGCCACTGTGGCGCTGACGCTGTCGGCCGCGCCCGACCCCAGCCAGACCTTCGGACTGCGGCTGACCGACGGCGGCATCGACCCCAGCAACAACGACGTCATCGAGCTGTACTGGGCCGGCGGTGCTGACGGGGGCGGCGTCGTGCTGCGCAAGCAGGACTTCGCGACCGGCACGGTCACGTCCCTGGGGTCGGCGCCGATGGCCGCACCTGCGGGCGCGACCATGCTGGTGCTGGCCCTCGCGCACGACACACCCGGCAGCTCACTCATCAGCGGCAGCTTCGGCTATGCCGACAGCACCGGCACACTGCTCGGCAGCGTCACCACCTTCGGCAACAGGGCCACCGCGTTCAACGGCGAGGACTTCACCCGCCTGGAACTGCGCGCCACCGGCCTGTCGGCTCCGGTGCCTGAACCGGCCAGCTGGGCGCTCATGGGCGCCGGCCTAGCCGGCCTGGCGCTGCGCCTGCGCAGGCGCAGGAGCGCCTGAGCCGGCGCCGGTTCTGGCCGCGGGTAGCGGGGTCTGCGGGCTCAGCCAGGTCGCAGGGCCGCGCAAGCTCATCGCTACTCCTGCAGCGGGTACTCAAAAGTGCCCGAGCACGCCCAGCTGACGCGCGCGCCGCTCGGTCCACCAGAACACCAGCCCGCCCAGCAGCGCCCAGACCAGACCATTCAACGCGATGAGCAGCCACACCAGGGGTTCAGGCTGTGCCCCTGCCGCCGTGGCGCGGGCGGTGGCCGCGCCCAAGGCATACGGCAGCAGGCCCAGCACATTGACAGGGTAGGCCGGCAATGCCACCAGGCCGATGACCACTGGGACCATCGCCGCCAACAGCAACTCGGCCTTCTTGGCCAGCAGCATCACACCGGCCAGCGCGTAACCCACGCCCACCAGCGCCGGAGCGGCCAGCAGGCAGGCGGCGATGGTGGCGAACCAGTCGCCCTGCAGCCGGCCGCTGGTGAGCACATGCGCCAGACCCAGCGCAACCAGCAGAGTGAGCAGCGCACCCAAAAGCCCAAGCGCCGCGCGCAGCGCCAGCAAGGTCCACAGGGGCAGCGGCGCAATGCACAGTTGTTCCAAGGTGCGCTGCTCGGTCTCTTCCTGGATGTCCTGACTGGCGCTGCCGCAGGCCGCCACGGCAAACAACCAGACCGCGAAGCCCACGATCAGGCCATCGGCCTCTCCAGAGGCCAGCGACTGCCCGCCCACCGACAGCACCGCCAACAAACGGCAGCTGCCAATGGCCAGCGGGCAGATCGGGCTGGGCTTGCCACGCGGGCAGAGCCAGCGCTTCGGGCAGAGCCGGGGGCGCTGGCCCGGCGGCCTCAAGCAGAAGCAGGTATTCGTGGTCCAGGCGCAGAAAGTCAGCCTGGCTGCCGTCAAAGACCTTGTGCCCAGCGCGCAGACAGACGATGCGCTGGCTCAGCTGCTCGATGAACGCCAGGTCGTGCGAGCCCAGCAGCAAAGCCGTGCCTTGTTCGGCCGTGTGGCGCACCAGTGCCTGCAAGCGATCAACGCCGAACAGGTCCAGGCCCAACGTGGGTTCGTCCAGAAGTGCCAACGCCGGGCGGTGCACCAGCGTGCCCAGCAGCGAGGCGCGCAACTTGTTCCCCGTGGACAACTGGCGCAGCGGTGCATGCACGTCGGCGATGTCCAACAGTGTGGCCAGCGCATCGAAGTGCGCGCGGTCGAACGCGGCCTCTCGGAGGCCACAGAAGTAGCGGGCGTTCTCCAGCGTCGACAACCGTTCGTAGCAGGCTCCGCGGCCTTCCAGCAGCGCGCCGAATTCCCTGAGGTGCGGGGCGTGCCGCCCTAACGGTACCGGCAGGTCGCGCCAAAGAAGCTGCCCGTGGTCGGCTCCGCACAAGCCAGTGAGGAGTTTCACGGCGGTGGTTTTGCCTGAGCCGTTGGGCCCGAGCAAGCCGAGGATGTCACCCGCGTTGATCTGCAAGGAAAAACCTTGCAGAGCCTGAACCGTGATGCCGGCGCGGCGGTAGGTCTTGCCCGCATCGAACAGTTTCAGGAGCGACATGCTCGGAATGCTAAAGGAGTGGAAGCGCTACCAAGGCTGGGGATACCTGCCGCTGGCTCTCTCTTGGCCGGGTCCTCGTTGCCATGCGCCAGCACGGCGGCACAGAGACTGATGAGATCGCGTCAGTGCCCGCCGTGGCCGCCGGCCGGCTTGCGGATCTTGAACTCGACCTCCGGCACAGGTCGGGCAACCGCAGGCATCGACCCGGGCCCCGGGCTGGCCTCGGCCTTGAAGCGCGCCGGGTCGGGCAGGCTGCCGGTGAACTCGTAGGCCACGGTGCCGGGCGGGTGCGGGTACCAGCCCGGATCGGTGTAGTCGCCACGCTTCTGCTCCTTGCGCACCTTGAGCACGCTGAACATGCCACCCATCCCGACCGCGCCAAACGGCCCCTGCCCGGCCATCATCGGTGCGGTGTTGTCGGGCAGCGGCATCTCCATCTCGGTCATGTCCTTCATGCCGCGCTCGCCCATCACCATGTAGTCGGGGATCAGATTCGTGATCTGGCGTGCGACGCCGGAATGGTCCACGCCGATCATGGTCGGCACGCCGTGGCCCATCGCATTCATCGTGTGGTGGCTCTTGTGGCAGTGAAAGGCCCAGTCGCCCTCCTCGTCGGCCAGGAAGTCCAGCTGCCGCATCTGGCCCACGGCGATGTCGGCCGTCACCTCGTACTGGCGCGCGCTCTTCGGCGTGGGGCCGCCGTCGGTGCCGGTGACCAGAAACTCGTGGCCGTGCAGGTGGATGGGGTGGTTGGTCATCGTCAAATTGCCCACCCGTATGCGCACCTTGTCCCTATGGCGCACCACCAGCGGGTCGATGCCGGGGAAGATGCGGCTGTTCCAGCTCCACAGGTTGAAGTCCAGCATCGTCATGATCTTCGGCGTGGCGCTGCCGGGGTCGATGTCGTAGGCGTTGAGCAG
>JBIJAP010000322.1:0-4438 GCA_044345715.1 Rubrivivax sp. | reverse complement strand
GGCGTCTTCGGGCCCTGGGCCGAGGCGTTCTCGGCGCTGGTGGCGGCGGTGGTGGCGTTCGTGGCGGCGCCGCTCATTGCGTGGGCGACGAAGGGGCGGTACTACCTCGCGCGGCGCGATGCGCCCGCGTGGGCGGCGCCGCCTCAAGCACCGCGGACCACCGGCACTTCGACAGGCTCAGTGCGAACGGTGGATTTCGCCGCGCAGGCTGACCCCCCCTCCGTTCGGGCTGAGCCCTTCGACTGGGCTCAGGACAGGTCTGTCGAAGCCCCTTACCTCGGCCAAGCGCTGCTTCGCCGCTGCGTCATCTGCGAGCGCGACTACGAAGGCGAGGACATGGCCCGCTGCCCGGCCTATGGCGGCCCGATCTGCAGCCTGTGCTGCAGCCTCGACGCGCGCTGCCACGACCTGTGCAAGCCCCCCGAGGCCCGCGTGCGCGAGCAGGCCGATGCGCTGCTGAAGTGGCTCACGCCCCGCGCCTGGTGGCCGCACCTGGACACCGGCCTCGTGCGCTACCTGCTGCTGATGGCCGCCGTGGCCCTGGGCCTGGCCGGCCTGATGGCCGCGGTGTACCGCGTCGAGCTCGACACCCTCGGCCCGCGCGCCACCGATCTGGCCCCGGCGCTAGGCCTGGCCTTCGTGAAGGTGTACGCCGCGCTGATGCTCGCCGGCGGCGTGATCGGCTGGTGGATGGTGCTGACCTCCACAAGCCGCCGCGTCGCCCAGGAAGAGAGCAACCGCCAGACCGAGCTGCTGGTGCGCGAGATCGACTCGCACCGCCGCACCGACCAGGAGCTGCAGCGCGCGCGCCGCGCCGCCGAGTCGGCCAACCAGGCCAAGACGCGCTACCTCAGCGCCATCAGCCACGAGCTGCGCACGCCGCTGAACAGCATCCTCGGCTACGCCCAGCTGCTCGACGAAGACCCCACCATGCCGCTGCCACGCAAGCACGGCATCGGCGTCATCCGCCGCGGCGGCGAGCACCTGCTGGGCCTGATCGAAGGCACGCTCGACATCGCACGCATCGAAAGCGGCAAGCTCACGCTGGAGCCGCGGCCGATGCGGCTGCGCGAGAGCCTGGTGCAGATCGTCGAGATGTTCGAGCTGCAGGCCACCGCCAAGGGCCTGCGCTTCGAGCACGACGTGGCCGCCGCGCCCGAGCGCGTGAAGGCCGACGAGCGGCGCCTGACGCAGATCCTCATCAACCTGCTCGGCAACGCCGTGAAGTTCACGCGCACCGGCCGCATCGCGTTTCGCGCCACGCACGTGCGCGACATGGCCGTGTTCGAGATCGAGGACACCGGCCCCGGCATCGCCCCCGACGAACTCGAGCGCGTGTTCGAACCCTTCGCGCGCGGCGCCACCGAAGCCGGCAGCAGCGGCACGCACGGCACGGGCCTGGGCCTGACGATCGCCAAGATGCTGACTGAGCTGATGGGCGGCGAGATGACGGTGAGCTCGCGCCCGGGCGAGGGCACGCTGTTCCGCGTGCGCCTGTTCCTGCCGGCGCTGCAGGGCGGGGCCGCCACGCTGCCGGCCGCGTCGCGCGGCGACTATGTCGGCGAGCGTCGGCGCGTGCTGGTCGTCGACAACGAAGAGGTCGACCGCACGCTCTTGGCGCGGCGGCTGCAGGGCCATGGCTTCGAGGTGCTCGAGGCCGGCTCCGGCGTGGCGGCGCTGGGCCTGCTGAAGGAGCAACCCGTCGACGCCATCTTCATGGACCTGGCCATGCCCGGCATCGACGGGTGGGCCACTATCCGCGCGCTGCGCGTCCAGGGGCTGAGCACGGCACCGGTGGCCGTCGTCTCGGCCAACGCCTTCGACAAGAACCTCGACAACGACGTCGGCATCACCCCGGCCGACTTCATCACCAAGCCGGTGCGCATGGACGAGCTGCTCGACTGGCTCGGCGCGCAACTGCAGCTGCAGTGGCTGCCGCGTGGGGCCGCCCCGGCGGCAGCCCCGGCCCCGGCCGCAGCCGGCGTGGCGCCGCCGCGTGAGCAGCTGCAGGCGCTGCAGCAGGTGGTGGCGCTGGGCTACCCGCGCGGCGTGTGGCAGCGCCTGGACCAGATCGCCGCTGCGCACCCCGAGTGCAACCACTGGCTGGCCGCGCTGCGCGGCATGGCCGACCGCTTCCAGTTCGACCGCCTGACGAAAGTGATCGATGACGCCCTTGCCCACGCGGCCGACCGCTGAACCGTCCACGAGCCTGGGCACGCCCTTGTCCGAGCGCGGCGCCGGCCTCGTGCTCATCGTCGACGACATGCCCGACAACCTGGCCATGCTGCACGACGCGCTCGACGCCGCTGGCTACGCCGTGCTCGTGGCCACCGACGGCGCGCAGGCGCTGGCGCGTGCGGTGGCGGCCGACCCCGACATCGTGCTGCTCGACGCCGTGATGCCGGGCATCGACGGCTTCGAGGTCGCGCGCCGCCTGAAGGCCGGACCCGAAACGGCGCACATCCCGGTGGTCTTCATGACCGGCCTGACCGACACTGAGCACGTCGTGGCCGCCTTCGACGCCGGTGGCGTGGACTACGTGACGAAGCCGCTGCGCCCGCCCGAGGTGCTGGCGCGCATGGCCGTGCATATGGCCAGCGCGCGCCAGGCGCGGCAGGCGCGCAACGCGCTCGACGCCTACGGCCACGCCACGCTGGCGGTGCGGCTGAACACCGGCACGGCGCGGGTGGTGTGGCAAACGCCGCTGGCCCGCCGCTGGCTGGTGGCCTGGTTCGATGCCAGCGCGGCCGAGCGGCTGCCGCTGGTGCTGACGAATTGGCTCGTCGGCTCGGCCGCCGCCGGCGAAGGCCGCCCGCACACGCTGGCCCGCGACGGCCGCCAGCTCGTGGCCACGCTGCAAGGCCGCACGGCCGACGACGACTGGCTCGTCGTGCTGCGCGAAGTGGACGACGCCGACACCGTGCAGGCCCTGGTGCGCGCATTCGGCCTGACGCTGCGCGAGAGCGAGGTGCTGTACTGGGTGGCCAAGGGCAAGACCAACCGCGACATCGGCGACATCCTTGGCGCCAGCCCCGCCACGGTGAAGAAGCACCTGGAGCGCATCCACGAGAAGCTGGGCGTCGAGACGCGCACCGCGGCGGCGGCGCTGGCGCTGCAGCGGGTGCGCTCGCTCAGCCCGGCTTGAAAGCAGGGTCGCGGAGCGAGCACAAAAAAGGGCGGCCCGAAGGCCGCCCTGGTTGCCAGCGCGAGGGGCGCTGCTGGTTAGAACGAGTAGCGCAGGGTCAACTGGACCGCCCACTGCGACTCGCCGCCAGTCTGGCGCGTTGTCAGGTCTTCGGTCGGGCCGACGCTGTAGACGTACTTGCCGGTCGCGCTGTCGATGCCGTTGTAGTTGACGAAGCTGCGGTTGCTCGGGAAGCCGATCTCATCAATGCGGCCCCACTCCTTGTTGAGCATGTTGCCGAAATTGAGGATGTCCAGTGTGATCGAGCCCTTGTGCTTGCTGGTGAAGCCAGGCACTTCCTGGCTCAGGCGCAAGTCGACGTTGTTGACCCAGGGCGCAAACTCGTTGTTGCGGCCGACCACACCGCCCTTGGCCGCCGACAGCGCCTTGCTGCCGTTGACGACGTCCCAAAAGCGAGCTTCGGCCTGTGCGGGTGTTTCGGTGGCGCTGCTGCCGCGGAAGATGACTTCGCCCGAGCCGGGCGCGCTGGGCACGTACATCAAGTCGTTGCCGCCCAGGCCGTCGCCGTTGAGGTCGTTCAGGTAGGTCCAGCTGTAGGGCTTGCCGCGACGACCTTCGTAGAACACGCCCACCGTGGTGTTGTACTTGCCGACGAAGGCCTTGGACCACAGCAAGCTGGCCGTGATGCGATCACGGGTGAGGTAGTTGGAGTTCTGCTCGAGGTCTTCGTTCTGGTTGAAGATGTTGCGGTTGCCGTAGTTCGAACCCGAGGTCGACGATGTCAGCGGGTTCACTTCAGTGGCCGTCAGGTAGGTGTACGCCAGATTCCAGCTCAGACCGCTGCGCGACGGGCTGGACAGGCTCAGGGTGAGGGCGTCGCCGCCGCCCTTGCTGGTTTCCTTGGCGAGCAGCACGTTGCTGAAGGCGGGGTTGCTGAGGGCTCGTACGCGCGATTGCCCCAAGGGCGTGGCGCAGGCACCGCTGCTGATGGCCGCGCCGGTGCCGGCGTTCCAACAGGCGGGGTCGTAGCCCTCGCTGCGGTAGTACAGGTCGCGGCCATCCGGTCCCACCCGCACCACTCGGCCGAGGTTCAGGTTCTGGTAGTAGATGCCCGAGTTCACCTTGGTGTGCACCCACTCGGCGCCAGCCACCAGGCGGCCGACCACGGGCAGCGCAGGCAACTCGGTCTCGAAAGCCAGGTTGGCCTTCCACACCGACGGCTGCTCCATGCCCGGCGACAGCAGGTCCACGTTCGGCGCCGGCGGCGAGCCCGGCACCGCGGGTTGCGACGAG
>JBIJAP010000086.1:0-10695 GCA_044345715.1 Rubrivivax sp. | reverse complement strand
CGACGAGATGTTGGGGTTAAACGTCACGCCCAGGCAGGCCGTGTAGCTGGCGCAGTTGATTTGGGCCACCGCGCTGCCGGTGTTGCTGAACGGGTTGCTCAGCCACACGTTGGCTGCCGCACCCTGGAACAGACCGAAGCCGCCGCGCAGCTGGCGACGGGTGTCCTTGTCGCCGAGGTCCCAGTTGAAGCCGAGGCGCGGTTGAACCAGATTGTTGCCGTCGAGCGTGACGGTGTTGTCGGCCCCGAAGCCGCCCGTGGCCCGCGTGAAGGTCGTACCGCTTACCGAGCCGGCGACGGCTGCTGCTGCCACGTTGCTGTTGGGCAGCGGCTTGGTTGGCACGCTCTGCTGGTCAAGGCGCAGACCCATGGTGAGCGTTAGCTTGGGCAGCACGCGCCAGGTGTCCTGCAGGAACACGCCCGTGTTCTGGTAGCTCCAGACCGCCACGGCATCGTTGACTGAGCGCCCCGAGAGCGGCGCTTGCAGCGTGTACGCAGAGGGGCGACCCAGCTGGAAGTTTTCGAGCACGGCCAAGTCGCGCTGCGCTGGCGTCAGGCCGTTGCAGTCGGCTGCGACGCGTGCAGCGGGATCGAGGCCGCCCACTTGCCCAAAGCTGTAGTTCACCGCTCCGGAGGCCGTGGCAGCGCCCTCGCAGCCGAACGTGTAGTTGCCGAAGACGTTCTGCACGAAGGCGTTGTAGACGTCGTTGTCCGCGTGGTCGATGCCGAACTTCAGCTCGTGGTCGCCGATGTTCCAGTTCGCGCCGGCGTACAGGTCGAGCGTGCTGGTGGACAGCGAGTTGAGGTGGCGGCTGTTCTCGGTGCCGAAGTTCAGGGTCCGGTTGGCGGTGCTCAGCCCCGCGGGCGCGCCAGGTGCCGCACCAGAGAAGCGCAGGCCCATAGCCGGCATCCGCGCAGCGAGCAGTTGGGGCACGCTGTCGTAGTCGCGTTGCGACACCTTCAGTTCCGTGCTGAAGGTGTCGGTCCAGTCGGCGAACCACTGGCCGACTGTTGTTTCAAGGGTCTTTTCCTGGTCGAACCACCATGAGCTGAGACTGAGGGCAGCTCCGGCCGGCGTGAAGCCGTTGAGCTGTGGCTCGTTCTGCGCCGTCTTGGTGTAACGGACGCTGGCGCGGTGTCGGTCGCTGATGTTCCAGTCCAGCTTCAGCAGCGTGTCCTTGACCACCAATTCCAGCCCTTGCGGCACCTGTGAGCTGCCGATATCCAGGCCCCAGGTCGTGCGGGCGATGCTGGTGGCCTGGTCGATGGCGGCCTGCGTGATGCCCACGTTGGTGAGTGAGCTGCCAACGGGCCCGAAGGTGGGGCTGTTGCGCGAGCTGCGAAGTTCTTCGTAACTGGCGAAGAAGAACAGCTTGTCCTTGATGATTGGGCCGCCGAGCACGAAGCCGTAAAGCTTTTCGTTGAAGCTGGGCGGTGCGAAGTACGCACCAGTGGTGCGGTTGAAGCGATCACCGGCAAGGCTGTCGTCGCGCATCACGTAGTAGACGCTGCCGCTGAACTCGTTCGTGCCGCTCTTGGTGATGGCGTTGATGTTGGCGCCGGTGTAGCCCTTCTGCGTGACGTCGTAGTTGCTCAGGTTCACCTGCACGGTCTGGATCGCGTCGATCGAGATCGGCTGCTTCAACGTAGGCAGGTTGTTGCCTTCCAGGCCGAAGGTGTCGTTCGTGGTGACACCGTCAATCGTGATGCTGTTGAAGCGCGTGTTCTGGCCAAGGGCCGAGATCTCGCCGCGCTCCTTGTCGGTCTGCGACAGACGCGGATCCGTGCGGGCCGTGTCTTGCAGGTTGCGTGCGATCGATGCGAAGCCCGTCAGTTCGCGCTGACCGAGCGCCGTTCCGGCACCCTGGTTGCCTGCGTTCGGCAGCGCACGTCCGCCGGTCACCGTGACCGTCTGCGCGGCTACGCCGAGCAGCGCGTCCAGCGTCAGCGTCTCGGCCAGCGCCAGGTTCACCTCGCTGCGGCGGTCGATGTCGTTGCCGCGCTGGAAGGTCACGGTGTAGGGGCCGCCAGCACGCAGGCCGCGCGCCGCGTAGCGGCCTTCGGCATCGGTGGTGGCCGTGACCGTGGTGCCCGAGGGCGTGTGGACGATGGTCACGGTGGCGCCGGCCACCGGGCGGCCGTCGCCGCCCACAACGCGGCCGGACACGGCCGAGGTGGTGTTCTGCGCCAGCACCGGCAGGCTCACGGCGGCGGCCACCACGGCCACCGCGGCGGCGACGGCGGTGCGCGGGAACAGGAGCCAGTCGTCTTGTTTCATGGGGTGAGTCCTCGGAAGATTGGGAAAAGGGAGAGGGCAGATGTTCTTGCGGGGTCGAGAGCCACCCGCCGGGCCGGCTACAGCCGCCGAGCCCTTGTAACCAGGGGAAACCACGAGTGTGCAGCCTGCCTGCGAGCCTGGGGCCGGCGGGTGAGGGGCCACCACTTCGGCACTTGCCCGGCTTGACAGCGCGGGCGACAGGGCCCTAACGGATCATGCTTGCAAGAGTGGTGCCAGCGATCGCGGTGTCGATCAAGCCAGGGATGGTGCCGGCGCTACATTCCAGCCCCGTGACACCTGCCCCCTGGCTCATGGGTCGCGTCGTCTCCACGCCACAATCCCGCCCCATGCCCGACCGTCCCCACGCCTCCTTCGTGCTGCGCCGTGCGAGGCCAGCCGATGCCGCGGCCTTTGCGGCGCAGATGGCGGACGTCAGCGTCTTCGGCAACCTGATGCAGATGCCCTGGCCGAGCGAAGACCTTTGGCGCCAGCGCCTCGAGGCCTCGGTGGCCGCCAAGGAATCCGCTGAAGTGCTGCTGGTGGCCGAGCGCGACGGCCAGCTGCTCGGCAGCCTGGGCCTGCACCCGGTCGACCGCGTGCGCCGTCGCCATGCCGCCATGCTGGGCATCAGCGTGGGTGCGGCACACCAGCGTCAGGGCGTCGGCAGCGCGCTGATGCAAGGGGCCTGCGACTACGCCGACGGCTGGGCCCACCTGTTGCGCCTGGAGCTCACGGTGTTCGTCGACAACCACGCGGCCATCGCGCTGTACCGCCGCTTCGGATTTGTCGAGGAAGGCCGGCACCGCGCCTACGCCTTGCGCAACGGCCGCTACGAAGACGTGTTCTCGATGGCGCGGCTGCACCCGAACCCACCCCGCGCTGCAGGAGCCACGCCATGAGCGCGACCACCCCTCAAGACGAGGCCGCCGGCCTGGAAGCGCTGGCAGCCCGGCTGCAGGGCTTCGGCTCGTCCGTGCAGGCCGAGTGGCTGGACGGCGCGCTCACGGCCGTGGCCGCCGGCGCCTACCAGCTGCCCTTGTCCAACTGGGCCGGCCCGCTGCTCGGGGAGGAGTTCGAGCGTGCCTACGCCGACCCGGCCGATGTGCAACGGGCGCACGAGGCCCTGGCGTTGCGCCTGGCCACGTTGCGCCGCATGCTCGACGGCGATGCGCTGCTCGACGAGCCCGACGCGCTGCGCCTGGAGCCCTTGCTTTACAGCTGGGGCGACGGCTCCGAGCTGCCCGAGGGTCAGGCCCAGGAGCCCGAAGCGCAGGCGCTGCTGCAGGGCGGCGCGCTGTGGGCCGAGGGCTTTCTGTCGGCTGTGATGCTGTTCCCCGATGTCTGGGCCGAGCCTGCCGACGCCGAGGCGCGCAGCGTACTTTCCGAGCTGCTGGGCGACATCGAAGCCCTGCTGCAGCCCACGCACGACGACGCCCCGGTGCCCCCGGCGGTGGACGACGAACCGCCGATGAGCCCGCGCGAGGCGGCCATCGACCGCGCGCTGTTCGCGGCGCAGGACCTGCGGCTCTTCTGGCTCGAGCACGCGCCGATGCCGGCCACGCGGCGGGTGGAAAAGCAGCCTGGGCGCAACGACCCCTGCCCCTGCGGCAGTGGCAAGAAGTTCAAGAAGTGCCACGGAGCGGCGGCTTGAGCGGCTGCGCCGGCAACGGCCGGCCGGCCCTCGGCTAGAGTCGCGCGCCATGCGCACCGAGCCCTTGCCCCCTGTTGTCGGCTTGCTGGCCGGCCGCCACATCGTGCTCGGCTTGTCGGGCGGCGTCGCCTGCTACAAGGCCGCCGAGCTGGCGCGCGAGCTGCAGCGCGAAGGCGCCACGGTGCAGGTGGTCATGACCGACGCCGCCTGCCAGTTCATCACGCCGGCCACGATGCAGGCGCTCACGGGGCGGCCGGTGGTCACCTCGCAGTGGGACCTGCGCGCGCCCAACGCCATGCCGCACATCAACCTCACGCGCGAGGCCGATGCGGTGCTGGTGGCGCCGGCCAGTGCCGACTTCATGGCGCAGCTGGCGCAGGGCCGGGCCGGCGAGATCCTGTCGCTGCTGTGCCTGGCGCGCCCGCGCGAGCGCTGCCCGCTGCTGCTGGCGCCGGCCATGAACCGCGAGATGTGGTCACACCCGGCGACGCAACGCAACGTGGCGCAACTGCAGGCCGACGGCACGGTGCTGCTGGGCCCGGCTGCCGGCGACCAGGCCTGCGGCGAGACGGGCGACGGCCGCATGCTCGAGGCCATCGAATTGCGCGACGAACTCGTGGCCTTCTTCCAGCCCAAGCGGCTGGCCGGCCGCTCGGTGCTGGTGACGGCCGGGCCCACCTTCGAGCCCATCGATCCGGTGCGCGGCATCACCAACCGCAGCAGCGGCAAGATGGGTTTTGCCGTTGCCCGTGCGGCGGCCGAAGCCGGGGCGCGTGTCACGCTCGTCGCCGGCCCGGTGGCGCTGGCCACGCCGCGGGGCGTGCAGCGCATCGATGTCGGCAGCGCCCGCGAGATGCTCGATGCGGTGTTGCCGCTGGCGCCGCAGCACGAGGTCTTTGTCGCCACCGCCGCGGTGGCCGACTGGCGACCTTCGGAAGAGGCCGCGCACAAGATCAAGAAAGACGGCAGCGGCGCCGTGCCGGCGCTGTCCTTCGTCGAGAACCCCGACATCCTGGCCACCGTGGCGCGCCTGCCTGCAACGCAGCGCCCCTGGTGCGTGGGCTTCGCGGCCGAGAGCCAAGATGTCGAGCGCCACGCCCGCGCCAAGCTGCAGAAGAAAGGCGTGCCGCTGGTGGTGGGCAACCTAGGCCCAGCAACCTTTGGCCGCGATGACAACGCGCTGCTGCTCGTGGAGGCGGACCGCACGACCGAGCTGCCCCGCGCCGACAAGCTGACGTTGGCGCGGCAACTGGTGGCCGCCATCGCCGAACGGCTGCCGCCGCAGCGCTGAGAGCCGAACGCCTCATGACAACCATCGATCTGCGCATCCTCGATGCGCGTGTGGCCAGCAGCCTGCCGGCCTACGCCACCCCCGGCAGCGCCGGTCTCGACCTGCGCGCCTGCATCGAGGTGCCCCTGGTGCTGGAGCCAGGCCAGGCCGAGCTCATCCCCACCGGCCTGTCGATGCACATCGGCGACCCGGGCCTGGCCGCGATGCTGCTGCCGCGTTCGGGCCTGGGCCACAAGCACGGCCTGGTGTTGGGCAACCTGGTGGGCCTGATCGACAGCGACTACCAGGGCCCGCTGATGGTGAGCTGCTGGAACCGCGGCCGCGTGGCCTACACGGTGCAGCCGCTGGAGCGCATCGCACAGATGGTCATCGTGCCGGTTGTGCAGGCGCGTTGGCGCGTCGTCGAGCAGTTCGACACCAGCGCGCGCGGCAGCGGCGGCTTCGGGTCCACCGGCACGGCCTGAACCCGGACGCGCGGCCGCGTCGCTGTTCAGTGAACCGCGTCGCCCGCCGGGCGCCCGTCGAGCACCGAGACGAAACCGCCGCCGACACTGCGGGCCTCGATCTCGTCGTCGCTGGCCTCGCGCACGCCGCGCACCTTCAGGCGCAGGCGCAGCGCCATGCCGGCCAGCGGGTGGTTGCCGTCGAGCACCACGTGCGAGGGGTAGATCTCGGTGACGAGGTACACGCGGTCGGCCGGCATGTCGGGTGTGGCGGCGCCTTCGGGCAGGCCCTCGAAGGCCATGCCCGGCTCCAGCGCCTCGGGGAAGAGCTTGCGCTCCTCGAAGCACACGAGTTCGGGCTCGTAGACGCCGAAGGCCTGCTCGGGCTCGAGCTGCAGGCTGAGCTCGGCACCTTCTTCGTGGCCGGCGAGCGCCTCTTCGACCTTGGCCAGCAGGTCGTCGCCGCCGTAGAAGAACTCCACGGGCTCGGCGAGTTCGTCGATGGCCTGGTTCGTTGCGTCGGAGAGCTGCCAGGTCAGGCTCACGACGCAGGGGGCTGCAATGATCATCGAACGATGATGGCACAGCCTTTGCGCCCAACTCCGCGCCGATCTCCGCGCCCACAATTGCGCCCATGAGCACCCCGCCCGAGCTGCCCGACATCGACACGCCGACGCCGCTGCTCGGCGGCCTGAGCCCGGCCGTCTTCATGCGCCGCCACTGGCAGAAGAAGCCGCTGCTGGTGCGCCAGGCCTGGCCCGGCGTGCGGCCGCCGCTGGCGCGGCCGGCGCTGTTCGAGCTGGCCGCTGCCGAAGGCGTGGAGTCGCGGCTGGTGGAGCGCCCTGCGGCCGCCAGCGCCCGCGGCGCCGGCTGGCGCGTGCGCCACGGCCCCTTCGCGCGGCGGGCGCTGCCACCGGCATCGCGCCTGGGCTGGACGCTGCTGGTGCAGGGCCTCGACCTGCACGTGCCGGCCGCGCGCCAGATGCTCGAGGCCTTCCGCTTCGTGCCCGACGCGCGGCTCGACGACCTGATGGTGTCGTGGGCCAGCGACGGCGGCGGTGTCGGGCCGCACCTCGATGCCTACGACGTGTTCCTGCTGCAGGTGCAGGGCCGTCGCCGCTGGCGCATCGGCCCGTTGGGCAAGGGCCGGGACGACCGCTTCGTGCCCAGCGCGCCACTGAAGCTGCTGCAGCATTTCGAGCCCGATCAGGAGTGGGTGCTCGAGCCCGGCGACATGCTCTACCTGCCGCCACGCTGGGGCCACGATGGCGATGCGGTTGGCGGCGACTGCATGACGTGTTCGGTGGGCTTTCGCGCGCCCTCGGCACACGAGCTGGCGGCCGACCTCATCGCCCGGCTGGCCGACGAAGTGGCTGACTCAATGGCCGAGGAAAGCGGCGTCAGCGCCGAGCCCGGCGGCCGCCGTTACCGCGATCCGCGCCAGGCCGCCACCAACACGCCGGCGGCGCTGCCGGAGGAGCTGGCCGAGTTCGCACACGAGGCCGTGGAGCGCGCGATCAATGACGATCCGCGCTGGCTGGCGCGGGCCCTGGGCGAGTCGCTCAGCGAGCCCAAGCCTGGCGTGTGGTTCGAGGCCGGTGCAGCAGCGGATGGGGACGTGGCGCTCGACGCGCGCAGCCGCATGCTCTACGACGCCCACCACGTGTTCATCAACGGCCAGGCCTTCGAGGCCACCGGCCGCGACGCGACGCTGATGCGCCGGCTGGCCGATCAGCGCCGCCTGGTCGTCGCCGATCGCCAGCGCCTGAGCCCTGGCGCCGCGGCGCTGCTCGACCAGTGGCTGCATGATGGCTGGCTGCGCGCCACCGAACCTGGAGAACACCGATGAGCGAGTCTGCACAAGCACCGTCGTCCACCCCGCCGTCCCCGCCCTCGATCGCCGGCCCGGAAGACTTCGCGCCGGCCATCCGCTGGGGCGTGCACACCGCCATTGCCGATGGCGCGCGCTGCATCACGGCGGTGGACCTCGCCTTCGGCGAGAACTGGCCCTGGGACGACGCGGCGCTGCTGTCGACGCTGGCCGGCTGGCTGCGACTGCCGCAGCGCCGGCTCGTGCTGCTGGCGGCGGGCTACGACGACTTCGCCCGCATGCACCCGCGCTTCGTGGTCTGGCGCCGCGACTGGTCGCACGCCATCGCGCCCTATGTCTCGCCCGAAGAACTCGCCGGCACGCTGCCGACGCTGTTGCTCGACGACCGCCGCATCAGCGTGGTGCGCCTCGATCCGGTGCAGGGCCGCGGCCGCGCCTCGCTGGAGCCGCGCACGCGGCTGCACTGGCACGACCCGGTTGATGCGGTTTTGCAACGCTCCAGCCCCGGCTTTCCGGTGACGACGTTGGGCCTCTAGGGTATGCCCTAGCCTTGTGAATAGAATGCGCGGTTGGGTGGCGAGTGGGGATTCATATCCTGCAGCTGCCCGGCCTGCCACCTGAACCCACCCCTTTGAGGACGTCTTTAGATCATGAACAAGTCACTCGTTCTGGCCACCCTGGTTGCCACCTTCGCCCTGGCCGCCTGCGGCAAGAAGGAAGAGGCTCCCGCGCCCGCTCCGGCTCCGGCTGCTGCCCCCCCCCCCGCCCCCGCCCCCGCGATGGCGCCCGCCGCCCCCGCCGCTTCGGCCCCCGCCTCTGCCGCTTCGAAGTGATCGCGCGGCCTCACGGCCTGCACTGACAGCTGCACGACAAAAAAGGCCGCCCTCGGGGCGGCCTTTTTCATGGGCTGATGACAGCCCGATGGGACTTCAGCGCAGCTCGGCCAGCAACTGTGCCGCGACGCGCTTGCCGGTTTCACCGGTGTCTGCGGCGCCTGCCTGCGTCAAGATGGCCACCACGGTTTGCGGGCCATTGGCGCGAACGGCCACGCGGAAGCGTCGCGTCTCGAGCGGGTTCTCCGTGTTGCCGAACAGCTTGGACCAGAAGCCCGGCTCTTCCTTGCCCAGGCTCTTCGGGTCGATGTAGCGCACGTAGTACAGGCCGAGCGAGCGGTCGCGGTCTTCGACGGTGAAGCCGCCTCGGTCCAGCGCCAGGCCGACGCGGCGCCAGGCGCGGTCGAAGGGCTCGTCGACCTCGATGGCGGCGCCGTCCACCACCAGCCGCGCGCGTGCCGGGGCTTCGGGTGCGGCGGCCACGGTGGTGCGGGCCACGGCCACGTCTTGCGGCCCGCCCAGGCTGACCATCAGCCGGGCCAGCATCTCGGCCTCGAGCTGCGGATCGCTCGGGCGCAGGCGCCAGCGTGTGGTGTTGTCGTCGCGGGCGCCGGTGGGCGACAAGACGGCTTCCTCGATGCCACGGTGGCTGATGAAGACCTCGGTGCTGACCTTGCCACCCACCTCGGTGCGCTCGAGCCGGGTGCGGAATTGATCGCGCTCGCCGGTGTCGAACAGGTTGCCGGCGAGACGGCCCAGCAGGTTGCGCACGACGTCGGGGGGCAGCTTTCCGCGGTTCTCCGACCAGTTGGTCTCGATGACGCCGGCTTTGGCGTCTTCCATCGCGATCTGGAAGCCGCGCGCCTCCCAGAAGGCGCGCAGCTGCGGCCACAGCTGCTCGGGTGCGGTGGGCACCACGAGCCAGCGCTGCTGGCCGCTGCGCTCGATGCGCATGTTGGCCACCGCGCCCAGGGCCACGGTGGCGGGTGCGCCGCTGGCGGTGGGCGCGTTGGCGGTGGGCACGTTGGCGGCGGCGGCACTGACGACGCCGCCTTGCGTTTGGTAGCGCGAGTCGCGTGCGAGCTGCGTCAGGTCGGGCGGCACGTCGAGCGGCTTGGCGCGCACGACGGTGCCGCGGTAGTCGGTGGTGTCGCCACCGAAGCTGCCGCAGCCGGCGGCTAGCAGCGCGGTGAAGGCCACGGCGGCGGCGCGTGCGGGCAGGGCCGGGCGGGAAGAATTGCGCAAGGGTGAGCTCATCGGTTCGGGTTCGGGGGCTGCAAGGCTCAGAGCCCGCAGTCGTTCATGGCGGCGCGCACCAGTGCCTGGCCGGCGTCGGTGAGCGGCAGCAGGGGCAGGCGCACATGCTCGCTGCAGCGGCCCATCTGCGACAGGGCCCACTTCGCCGGCGCCGGGCTCGGCTCGCAGAACAGATGCTTGTGCAGCGGCAAAAGTTCCATGTGCAGGGCCGTGGCACGGCGCACATCGCCTTCGATGGCGGCGATGCACATCTCGTGCATGCGCCGCGGCGCGAGGTTGGCGGTGACGCTGACATTGCCGCGGCCGCCCAGCAGCATCAGCGCCACGGCCGTGCTGTCGTCGCCGGAGTACACAGCGAAGGACCTCGGTGCCTGCTTGATCAGCCAGGCGGCGCGGGCGATGTCGCCGGTGGCCTCCTTGATGCCGATGACGCCCGGCAGCTGTGCCAGGCGCAGCGCGGTCTCGGGCTGCATGTCGGCCACCGTGCGGCTGGGCACGTTGTAGAGCACCAGCGGCAGCTCCACGGCCTCGGCGATGGCCTTGAAGTGGCGGTAGATGCCTTCCTGCGAGGGCTTGTTGTAGTACGGCACCACCGACAGGTGGCAGTCGGCGCCCACGCTCTTGGCAAAGCGGGCCAGCTCGATGGCCTCGGCCGTGCTGTTGGCGCCGGTGCCGGCCATCACCGGCACGCGGCCGGCAGCGTGCTGCACGGCCACGCTGATGAGCTCGCAGTTCTCTTCCATGCTCACCGTGGGCGATTCGCCCGTGGTGCCGACCACGCCGATGCAATCGGTGCCTTCGGCGATGTGCCAGTCGATCAGGCGCTTGAAGGCCTCGACATCGACCCGGCCGTCGTCGTTCATCGGCGTGACCAGGGCCACGATGCTGCCAACGATGGGGTGGGTGAGGCTCATGAGACGCTCGGCCCAGGCCGGGCCCGGGTTCAGAGGGGAAAGCGTGCGAGTTTACCGGGCGGCTCCGCCGCTTCCGGGCGCACCGCGGCCAGCCGCTGCACGAAGCGGGGCGCAGCAGGGGCGGGTGGGTGCTCGAAGCCGTCTTCGAAGGCCACGACGCGCAGCCCCTCGAAGGCCTGAAGCAGCTCGCCTGGGGCG
>JBIJAP010000350.1:0-4160 GCA_044345715.1 Rubrivivax sp. | reverse complement strand
GCCGAACGCGCGGCTCGTCATCCGCAACGGCCGCGTCGAGTTCTATGCCGCGCGCGCCATCGCGGTGGGCGAAGAGATCACGGTGGACTACGGCGAGACGCACCACGAAGGCCGGCTGCGCTGCCAGTGCGGCGCGCCGGGCTGCCGCGGGGCGCTGTAGGCCCCGGGCGGCTCGCGATGCCCGCCTGCGATTGACCCCGCCAGCCGGCCCTGCCAACATCCGCCCCCCGGCGCATGCAGGGCGCCTCCGGATCCGCGGACAGGGCCGAGCCCACCTGCTGGCAAGCAGCCTTGCACAGCCCATCCGTTGCACCTCTTTATGCGGCCTGAACCCGCGGATCGCAGGCGTTCCACGCATGGAGGACCCATGAGCGAACCTGCTCGCGGCACGCTGCCGCCTCACCCCGACCCCGACCAACTGCGCCGCCAGGCGCGCGAACTGCTGCGCGGCTGGCAGGCCCAGGACCCCGACGCCCTGGCGCGCGCCGCGCCATTGGCATTGCCGCCGCCGCCGCGCCTGGCGCAGGCGCAACTGGTCATTGCCCGCGAGCTGGGCTTTGCCAGCTGGGCCCGGCTGCTCGACGAGGTCGAGCGCCGTCGCGACGGTGCGCTCGATGACGCCCCGTACACCGAGCGCGTGCTCGTGCTGGCCCTGGGCCGCGGCTACGCCGCCCCGCGGCCGGTGCAGGCGCTGGCGCTGCTGCAGGCGCGCCCCGATCTGCGGCCCGCCGCGCTGCGGCTGCTGCTGGGCGATGCCGACGGCGTGCACCCGACGCGCCCGGTGCCGCCCTGGAACCTGCCGCCGCTGGCGCTGGTGGCGTTCTCATCGCTCGCGCAGCAGGGCCACGACGCCGCCTTATGCGTGGCGATGGACCGCTTGCTCGAAGCCGGCGCCGACCCGAACGGCGGCCTGATCGACCCCGACTTCCCCGAGCGCCCGCTGCCGCTGCTCTATGGCGCAGTGGCGCGGGCCCGCAGCGCAGCACTTGTGCAGCGCCTGCTCGACGCCGGCGCCGAGCCCAACGACAACGAGTCGCTGTACCACGCGGTGGAGCAGGACGACCGCCGCCTCGTCGCGCTGCTGGCCGCGGCCGGCGCGCGCTGGAGCGGCACCAACGCGCTGTTCCGCCAGCTCGACTTCGAGGCGGTCGAGCACCTGCAGCAGGTGCTCGCGCTGGGCGCCGATGCCAACGAGCTTTCGGCCGGCACCGGCACGCGGCCGCTGCACCACGCGGTGGCGCGCGGACGCTCGCTGGCGCACCTGGAGCTGCTGCGCGCGCACGGGGCCGATGTCGCCGCGCTCGATGGCCACGGCCACACGCTGGCCTGGCACGCGGCGCGCGCCGGCCGTGCCGACGTGCTGGCCTGGCTGGCACCGCTCGGCCAGCGCCCGCCCGAGGCGCTGCACGAGCGCTTCCTGGCCGCCTGTGCCGCGGCCGACGAGCCCACGGCCCGCCGCCTGCTGGCCGACCAGCCGCAGCTGCTTCAGTCCCTGGCCCCCTGGGACCGCACGCTGCTGCCCGAGCAGGCGCAACGCGGCGCGCTCGAATCGGTGCGCCTGATGCTGGCGCTGGGCTGGCCGGTCGACGTGCCCGGCCCGTGGCAGGCCAGTGCGCTCAACCAGGCCGCGTTCCGCGGCGATGCGGCGATGGTGGCGCTGCTGCTGGCCCATGGCGCGCGCTGGCACGAGAAGAACGGCTACGGGGGCGACGCGCTCGGCAGCTGCCTGCACGCCGGCTGCCACGAGCCTGTGGCCGGCGGCGACTACGCCGAGGTGCTGCGCCTGCTGCTCGCCGACGGCGCACCGCCGCCCGAGCCTGAAGACGCGCTCACCGACGAGATGTCTGCCGTGGCCGACGCCTGGCGCCGCAGCGGCTGAACGCGCCCGTCTTGCGCGGGCCTCATTCGATGTCGAGTGGCGGCCGCCACTCGGCCAGCGGCATGACGCGCCAGCGCCCGGCCAGGGTGCCCACCACCAGCGCGCCGGCGGCAATGGCCAGCACGACACCCAGCTGCGGCCAGAACACGCCGTCGTAGGCGCCGAAGAGGCTGGCGCGGAAGGCGCTGACCACCCACGTGAGCGGCAGGTAGGGGTGCATGGCCTGGAAGGCCGCGTCATTGAGCTGGATCGGCAGCAGCGCCCCCGCCGCCGACACCTGCACGATCAGCAGCACCACGGCCACCACCTTGCCGAGGTCGCCGAGCAGCCGGACGAGGGCGAAGATCAGCAGCAGGAAGGTCAGCGACGCGCTCAGCAGCGTCAGCGCGAACAGCCCCGGCTGCGGCATCGGCACCTGCAGCACGCCCACGAGCATGGCCATCATCAGCAGCGCCTGGGTCAGCACGGCGGCCAGCGGCAGCACCAGCTTGCCTGCTACCTGCGCGGTGCGGGGCAAGCCTTCCAGCGGCTGCACGATGCGCCGGAAGTGCACCAGAAAGGCCGCCATCACCGCGCCCACCCACAAGGCCAGCGGCACGAAGTTGGGCGTCAGCGCGATGCCGTTGTTGGGCACGGGGGCCACGACCTCGATCACCGGCTCGACCGACATCGTCAGGCCCTGGGCGCTGCCACCGGTGCTGTCGACGGCCAGCGGCAGGCTGCCGCGCACGAGCTCCAGCCCCACGCCGAGGCGGGCGGCGCCTTCGTGCAGCTTGGCCAGCCCGCCGCCCAGCGCCTCGTGGCCCGTGGCCAGCTGGCGCAGGCTGCCGGCCAGGATGTCGCTGCCGCGTGCCAGCTCGCGTGTGCCGTCGATGAAGGTGTCCAGCCGCTGGTCATCGGGCAGGCGGGCCGCGGCCTGCGCAGCGGCGGCTCCGGCGCGCTGGGTGCCCTCGGTCAGGCTGATCACGGCTTCGTCGATGCGCAACGACGCGGCCAGCAGCCGCTCGTTGCCGTCGCGTGCCGTGTCGAGCCCGGCAACCAGCTGGCGCGTGCCATCTTCCAGCGGCACGACGCCCTCGACGATGCTGCTACCGAAGATGGGGATGTCATCCGCCGCAGTCTTGAGCTGGCTCAGGCCGCCGCCGATCTGGCGTCCGCCTGCGGCCAGCGCATCCAGTCCGCGGCCGAGCTCACGTTGGCCCTCGCTGAGTTGCCGCGTGCCTTGGCGCAGCGCGGCCAGGTCGGCGTCGGGCGGGCGGCGGGCGTCGATGCTCCGCAGCAGCGGCGCGACTTGGCGCAACCCGCTGCTCAGTTGCGGGGCTTGCTCGGCCAGTTGCTGCGCGCCCGTGCGCAGCCGCCCGGCGCCTTCGCTGGCCCGCTGGCTGCCGTCGAGCAACGTGCCCTGGCCTTCGCCGGCCTTCTTGAGGCCGGCCTGCAGCTCGGCGCTGCCCTGGTGCAGGTCGGCCAGGGCCGTGTGCAGCGTGTCCAGGCTGCGTCGCGAGCCGGCGGCCGAGCTCAGCACCATCTCCCAGCGCGCTTCGCCGAGCATGGTGTTCACGCGCTGCGCCACTTCGGGCGCGAAGCGGCGTGCGAAGCCGGCGCTGCTGTAGTTGTTGCCCTCCGAGGTGTAGAGCGTCAGCTTGGCCGCGCCGGGCGCCTCGCCCGGCAGCGCGCGGCGGCTGAAGTCGGCCGGCACCTCCAGCGTGAAGGCCAGGTCGCCGCGGCGCACGAGGCGGCGCGCCTCTTCGCGGTCAGAGAAGCGCCGGTAGTGGAAGAGGCCGTGCTGCTCGATGGCCACCAGCACGTCGGCGCCCAGGTTCAAGTCGCGGCCCGTGTACTGGGCGCCGGTGTCGAGGTTCACGAGGCCGACGGGCAGCTCGTTGGTGTGCGACGTCGGGTCCCACATGCTCCACAGGTAGATCAGCGCGTACAGCGCCGGCACGAACAGCAGGCCCACGGCGGCCAGCGCCAGCTTGCGGTGGCGCTGCAGCAGCAGCCACTCGTAGCGCAGGACTTCCCGTACAGCTTGTAGCCAGGCCATGCTCATGACATGAGGTCGGGATCGCGCGCACCATGCGCGCGCCGCATGCCCATTGTGCGGGTTGGGGCGCGCCGGGCCTGGCTGGGGAGCGGGCCCGTGGCCGCCGCAGAATCCCAGGCGCATGCCCTGGTGCCGATGGCGCCGCCGAAAGGAACCCTCTTGAAGAACTACCCCCTCAACAGCCCCGAAGCCGCCGGCCGCATCGTCGCGCTGGTGCTGATGTCAGACGGCCACGTCTGC
>JBIJAP010000349.1:0-4176 GCA_044345715.1 Rubrivivax sp. | reverse complement strand
GTTCGTGGTGCCGAAATTCCTGCCGCAGGCCGACGGCAGCCTGGGCGCGCGCAACCCGATCTTCTGCACCGGCCTCGAGCACAAGATGGGCATCAACGGCAGCGCCACCTGCCAGATCTCGCTCGACGGCGCCACGGGCTGGCTGGTGGGCGAGCCCAACCGCGGCCTGGCGGCGATGTTCGTGATGATGAACGTGGCGCGCATCGGCGTAGGCATGCAGGGCCTGGGCCTCACCGAGGTGGCCTATCAAAACGCCGTGGCGTATGCGAAAGACCGCCTGCAGATGCGCAGCCTGTCGGGCACCAAGGCCGCCGACAAGCCGGCCGACCCCATCATCGTGCACCCCGACGTGCGCAAGATGCTGCTGACGGCACGCGCCTATGCCGAGGGCGGCCGCGCCTTCGCGATGTGGACCACGCTGCAGATCGACAAGGCGCTCGCCACCGACGACGAGGACGAGAAGCGCGAGTGCGAAGACCTCGTCGCGCTGGTCACGCCCATCGTCAAGGCCTTCCTCACCGACAACGCCTGGATCGCCACCTCGCACTGCATGCAGGTGTTCGGCGGCCACGGCTACGTCAAGGAATGGGGCATGGAGCAGTTCGTGCGCGACAGCCGCATCAACATGATCTACGAGGGCACCAACACCATCCAGGGCCTGGATCTGCTGGGCCGCAAGGTGCTGGCCGACAACGGCAAGAAGCTCAAGGCCTTCGGCCGGCTGATCGCCGAGTTCGTCGAGGAAGAAGGCGTGCGCGAGGACATGCAGGAGTTCGTCAACCCGCTGGCCGACCTGGGCGACAAGGTCACCAAGCTGACCACCGAACTGGGCATGAAGGCCTTTGCCAACACCGACGAGGTGGGCGGCGCGGCGGTGGACTACCTGCGCATCGTGGGTCACCTGATCTACGGTTACTTCTTCGCCCGCATGGCGAAGATCGCGCTCGATAAGACCCAGGAGCAGGGCGCCAATGTGGAGCCGTTCTATACCGCCAAGCTGCACACCGCCCGCTTCTACTTCGCCAAGTTGCTGCCCGAAACAGCCGGCCTCATCCGCACGGCGCGCACCGGTGTGGCGCCGCTGATGGCCATGGACGAAGCCCTGTTCTGAGCCCTGTTCCACCACCAGACTTACGGAGACGAGACATGAAGACCTTTGCCGCTGCCGCATCGACACTGGCGCTGACGCTGTTCGCCGGCGCCGCGCTGGCCCAAGCCACGCCCGTGGGTGTGTGGAAGAGCATCGACGACAAGACCAAGACCGAGCGCGCGCAGATCCGCATCACAGACAGCAACGGCGTGCTCAGCGGCAAGATCGAGAAGCTGCTCGCCGCCGACGCCAAACAAGACGCCGTCTGCGACAAGTGCAGCGACGACCGCAAGGACAAGCCCCTCATCGGCATGGAGATCCTGCGCGGCGTGAAGAAGGCCGAGGGCGAAGCCGTCTGGGAGGGCGGCACCATCCTCGACGCCGCCGAGGGCAAGGTCTACAAGGTCCGCCTCAACCCGGCCGACGGTGGCAAGAAGCTCGATGTGCGCGGCTTCGTGGGCATGCCCATGCTCGGCCGCACGCAGACCTGGATCCGCATCGAATAAGGAATGCCCGACATGAACCGATTCCCCGTGCGCAAGGTGGCCGTTCTCGGCGCCGGCGTGATGGGCGCGCAGATCGCCGCCCACCTTGTGAACTGCCGCGTGCCGGTTGTTCTGTTCGACTTGCCGGCGAAAGAGGGCCCGAAGAGTGCGATCGCCATCAAGGCCATCGACAACCTCAAGAAGATCAAGCCCGCGCCGCTGGGCCTGGTCGACGAGGCTGCGCTGATCCAGCCGGCCAACTACGACGAGCACCTGGCGCTGCTGGGTGACTGCGACCTCGTCATCGAGGCCATCGCCGAGCGCATGGACTGGAAGCTCGATCTCTACACGAAGATCGCGCCCTTCGTCGCGCCGCACGCGCTGCTGGCCAGCAACACTTCGGGCCTGAGCATCACCAAGCTCAGCGAAGTGCTGCCCGAGGGCATCCGCCCGCGTTTCTGCGGCATCCACTTCTTCAACCCGCCGCGTTACATGGCGCTGGTGGAGCTCATCGACACGCCGGCCACGAAGCCCGAGGTGCTGGATGAGCTCGAAGCCTTCGTGACGACGACGCTCGGCAAGAGCGTGGTGCGCGCCAAGGACAGCCCGAACTTCATCGCCAACCGCGTGGGCATCGCCGGCATGCTGGCCACCATGAAGGAGGCCGAGACCTATGGTCTGAGCTACGACGTCGTCGACGACCTCACCGGCAAGAAGTTCGGCCGCGCCAGCAGCGGCACCTTCCGCACGGCGGATGTCGTGGGCCTGGACACCATGGCGCACGTCATCAAGACGCTGCAGGACAACCTCGCCGACGATCCCTTCTTTCCCAGCTACGCCACACCGGCGGTGCTGAAGGCCCTCATCGAGAACGGCGCGCTGGGCCAGAAGGCCGGCGCGGGCTTCTACAAGAAGGTGGGCAAGGACATCCTGCGCCTCGATCCCGCTTCAGGCCAGTACGTGGCCGCAGGCGGCAAGGCCGATCCGATGGTGGATCGCATCCTGAAGAAGGCCCCGGCCGAGCGCCTGAAGCTGCTGCGCGAGAGCAGCAACCCGCAGGCGAAATTCCTCTGGGCCATCCTGCGCGACGCCTTCCACTACGCCGCCGTGCACCTGCAGAGCATTGCCGAGACGGCGCGCGATGTCGACTTCGCCATGCGCTGGGGCTTCGGCAGCAAGCAGGGCCCGTTCGAGCTGTGGCAGGCCGCCGGCTGGAAGCAGGTGGCCGAATGGGTGCAGGCCGACATCGATGCGGGTCTGGCGCTTTGCAAGGCGCCTCTGCCGGAGTGGGTGTGGGCGGTCGGCGCGGTGCACACCAGCGAGGGCTCCTTCAGCCCGTCAGGCTCGACCATCCGCCTGCAGCAGATCGAGAAGTCACTCGGCCCGCTGAAGTTCTCGCTGGATGCCAATCTCAGCCATCTCAAGCACGTGCCCCTGCGTGACCTGCCGGTCTATCGGCGCCAGGCCTTCCGCGAGGACGTGCTGGGCTCGGGCGCGGCCGAGCCGCTGAAGAGCGGCACCGAGGTCTGGAAGAACGACGACGTGAGGCTGTGGACGCTGGATGGTGCGGTGCTGATCGCCAGCATCACCTGCAAGCTGCACCTCATCAGCCCGGGCGTCGTCGAAGGCCTGCTGAAGGCGGTGGAGCTGGCCGAGCAGTCGTACGCCGGTGTCGTGATCTGGTCGCCGGACGACGTGTTCTCGGCCGGTGCCAACCTCGAGGCCCTCATGCCGGTGTTTATGAAGCACGGCAGCAAGGGCATCAAGCCCGAGGTGAAGAAGCTGCAGGACACGCTGCTGCGTGTTCGGTATGCCCAGGTGCCGGTGGTGGCCGCCGTGCGCGGCATCGCTTTGGGCGGCGGCAACGAGGTCGCCATCCACTGCGCACGCCGCGTGGCGGCGATGGAAAGCTACATGGGCTTTGTCGAAGTCGGCGTGGGCCTCGTGCCGGCCGGCGGTGGCCTGGCCTACGTGGCTCGCCGCGCCGCCGAGATGGCGGCCGCGGGCAACGCCAACACCGACATCCAGAAGTTCCTGATCGACGGCTTCACCAGCGCCGCCATGGCCAAGGTGGGCACTAGCGCGCTTGAGAACCGCAAGCTCGGCTACCTGATCGACGGTGACATCGTCGTGCCGCACAAGGACGAGCTGCTGTTCATGGCGGCGGCGCAGGTGCGTGCGATGTCGGCCAGCGGTTACCGCCCGCCCGTGCGCACGCTGTTCCCGGTGGCCGGCCGCAACGCCACCGCCACCATCCAGGGGCAGCTGGCCAACATGCGCGACGGCGGCTTCGTCAGCGCGCACGACTTCCACATCGCCATGCTGATTGCCGAAGTGGTGTGTGGCGGCGATGTAGACGGCGGCAGCCTCGTCACCGAGGAGTACCTGCACACGCTGGAGCGCGACCGCTTCTGCGCGCTGCTGGACCACCCCAAGACGCAGGAACGCATCATGGGGATGCTGCAGACCGGCAAGCCCGTGCGGAACTGAGCGAAGGACAAAACCATCATGAGCAAGCAGATCCAAGACGCCTACATCGTCGCCGCCAGCCGCACGCCCATCGGCAAGGCGCCGCGTGGCGTGTTCCGGAACATGCGGCCC
>JBIJAP010000348.1:0-4179 GCA_044345715.1 Rubrivivax sp. | reverse complement strand
TGGTGCGCGCCGATGCGCCCTACAAGACTTACGCCGAGTTCATCGCCCACGCCAAGCGCAACCCCGGCAAGCTGAGCTACGGCTCACCGGGCAACGGCACCAGCCCGCACATCGCCGGCGAAATGCTCAAGTCGCAGGCCGGCATCTTCACGGTGCACATTCCCTACCGCGGCTCGGCGGCCGTGCTGCAAGACCTGCTGGCCGGCAGCCTGGACTACACCTTCGATCCCGGCATCGCGTTCTCGCACGTGCGCTCGGGCCGGCTGCGGCTGCTGGCCGTGGGCTCGGTGAAGCGCACGCCGATGTTCCCCGACGCGCCCACGCTCATCGAGCTGGGCCTGGCGGGCTTCGACGCCGGCACCACGCACGGCTTCTGGGCGCCGGCGGGCACGCCGCCGGACATCGTCGACCGCATGAACCGCGAGATCAACCGCGCGCTCGGCACGCAGCCCGTGATCGACGTGATCCGCTCGCTCGGCGCCGAGCCGCAGCCCATCACGCCGCGGCAGTTTTCCGACGTCATCCGTGCCGACATGGCGCGCTACGCCAAGATCATCCAGGAACGCAAGATCACGCAGGACTGATCGCGCATGAACAGCTGCCCGCACCTGCCATGACGGCGCCAAGCTACCGCCCTGCCCGCTTTGGCGGCTGCCTGCAGGCCACTGTGGAGGCACGAGCCGACGGCAGCCGCGTCTGGCGCTCCACCGAGGCCCTGGACGCCTATCCCCGGGTGCTGACGGACCGGCTGGCGCACTGGGCCGAACACGCCCCGGATCGCGTGTTCGCCGCCCAACGCGGGGCCGATGGCGCCTGGCAGACGCTGAGCTATGCCCAACTGCGCGACGAAGCGCAGCGCATCGGCCAGGCCCTGCTGACCCACGACCTGAGCGCCGAGCGGCCACTGCTTCTGCTGGCCGACAACAGCCTCGACCACCTGCGCATCGCCTTCGGCGCGCTGTGGATCGGCGTGCCGTTTGCGCCCGTCTCGCCGGCCTATGCGCTGGTGGCCACCGACCACGCCAAGCTGCGCCACATCGTCGACACGCTGACGCCCGGCCTCGTGTTCGTGGCCGACGGCGTGGCCTACGCACGTGCGCTGGCGGCCTGTGTGGGCAGCGACGTGCCTGTGGTAACAGCCGGCGCGCCAGTGCCGGGCCGCAGCAGCATCGCGTTCGATGCGCTGCGCGACGTGCCAGCCGGCCCCGAAAGCGCCGCGGCCCACGCCGCGCTGGGCGCCGACACCATCGCCAAGTTCCTGTTCACCTCGGGCTCGACGAAGATGCCCAAGGCGGTGGTCAACACCCACCGCATGTGGTGCGCCAACCTGCAGCAGATCCGCCAGGCGTTCCCGTTTTTGGCCGACGAGCCGCCGGTGCTGGTGGACTGGCTGCCCTGGAACCACACCTTCGGTGGCAACCACAACATCGGCATCACGCTCTACAACGGCGGCACGCTGTACCTCGACGGCGGCAAGCCCACGCCGAAAGGCATTGAAGAGACGGTGAAGAACCTGCGCGAGATTGCGCCGACGATGTACTTCAACGTGCCCAAGGGCTTTGAAGAACTGTGCCGCGCGATGGACCACGACACCCCGCTGCGCGACTCGCTCTTCTCGCGCGTGAAGGCCTTCATGTACGCCGGCGCCGGCCTGAGCCAGGGCGTGTGGGACCACCTCGACCGCCATGCCGAGGCCGCCACCGGCCAGCGCGTGTGCATGACCACCGGCCTGGGCATGACCGAGACCGCGCCCTCGTGCACCTTTGCGCTGGGCGCGGGTGTGCGCTCGGGGCACATCGGGCTGCCGGTGCCGGGGGTGGAGGTGAAACTAGTGCCGGATCCCGAGAGCGGCAAGCACGAGATCCGCTTCCGCGGACCCAACGTGATGCCCGGCTACTGGCGCAACCCCGAGGCCACGGCCGCGGCCTTCGACGCCGAGGGCTACTACTGCACCGGCGACGCCGCGCGCTGCGTCGACGAGGCCGAGCCCGCACGCGGCCTGGTGTTCGACGGCCGCATCGCGGAAGACTTCAAGCTCTCCAGCGGCACCTTCGTCAGCGTCGGCCCGCTGCGCGCCAAGGTAACGAGGGCGGGCGACCCGTACGTGCAGGACGTGGTCGTGGCCGGCATCGACCGCGACGCGATCGGCCTGTTGATCTTTCCGCGCATCGACGACATCCGCCGCCATTTCGGCCTGGACACGGCGGCGTACCGCACCAACGCGGAGGTGCTGGCCAACCCGGCCGTGCGCAGCTTCTTCCAGGCCCTGGCCGACCGCCACTGGCGCGAAGGCACCGGCAGCGCCACGCGGCCCGCACGCTGGCTTTGCCTGGCCGAGCCCCCGTCCATCGACCGCGGCGAGCTCACCGACAAGAACTCCATCAACCAGCGCGCGGTACTGGCCGCCCGCGCGGCGCTGGTCGAACGGCTGTATGCCGAACCCCCGCCGCCGGACGTCATCGTGCCGGCCGGCGCCTGACCCCCCTCATCGACGAGAGACCTTCATGACCACCTGCACCCTGCCACCCTTCCGCGCCGACCACGTCGGCAGCTTCCTGCGCCCGGCCTATCTGCTGGAGGCACGCGCACAGAAGGCGCGCGGCGACATCACCCCGGCCCAGTTGCGCGCGGTGGAAGACCGCGCCATCACCGAGATCGTGCAGTTCCAGCGCGACTGCGGCCTGACGAGCATCACCGACGGCGAGTTCCGCCGCACCTACTTCCACATCGACTTTCTCGAGCAGATGGGCGGCGTGCACACCGACATCCCGGTGACGGTGCGGCGCGCCGACGGCAGTGAGGAACTGGCGCCGCCGGTCATCAAGGTGGTCGACAAGGTGCGCCACGTGAAGGACATCCAGCGCGCCGACTTCGAATTCCTCAAGTCGCAGATCGAGCAGCACGCGCCGGGCGCGACGCCCAAGGTAACAATCCCAAGCCCGACCATGCTGCACTTCCGCGGTGGCCGCGCCGGCATCAGCCGCACGGCCTATCCGGAGCTGGACCCCGTGTTCTACGACGACGTCGCGCAGGCCTACGCCGACGAGCTGCAGAGCCTGTTCGACGCCGGCTGCCGTTACGTGCAGATGGACGACACCAACATGGCCTACCTCTGCGACGAGAAGATGCGCGAGGCGGCGCGCCAGCGCGGCGACGACCCCAACGAACTGCCGCACCGCTACGCCGCCTTCATCAACAAGGTGGTGGCCAAGAAGCCCGCCGGCATGACGCTGGCGATGCACCTGTGCCGCGGCAACTTCAAGAGCACGCATGCCGCAGCCGGCAACTACGAGCCGGTGGCCGAGGCACTGCTGTCGGAGATGAACCTCGACGCCATCTTCATGGAGTACGACGACGACCGCTCGGGCGACTTCCGGCCGCTGCGCTTTCTGAAGCCCGGTCGCATCGTCGTGCTCGGCCTGGTCACCACCAAGTTCGGCCAGCTCGAGACGAAAGAGAGCCTCAAGCGCCGCATCCAGCAGGCCGCCGAGTTCGCGCCGCTGGAACAACTGGCCCTGAGCCCGCAGTGCGGCTTCAGCAGCACCGTGCACGGCAACAACATCGCGGTCGAAGACCAGAAGCGCAAGCTGCAGCTGGTGGTGGAGGTGGCGAACGAGGTGTGGAGTTGATCCCCGTCCGCGAAGCCACCTGGGCGCTGATGCGCGCCCACGGCATGACCACCGTGTTTGGCAACCCGGGCTCCACCGAGCTCAGCTTCTTCCTCGGCTGGCCGGCCGACTTCCGCTACGTGCTGGGCCTGCAGGAAAGTGTCGTCGTTGGCATGGCCGACGGCTACGCGCAGGCCAGCGGCAACGCGGCCTTCGTCAACCTGCACTCCGCGGTGGGCGTAGGCCATGCGATGGGCGCCATCTTCACGGCCTTCAAGAACCGCACGCCGATGGTCATCACGGCCGGGCAGCAGGCGCGGTCCATCCTGCCTTTCGATCCCTTTCTGCACAGCGCCGAGGCCACGACTCTGCCCAAGCCCTACGTGAAGTGGGCCGTGGAGCCGGCGCGCGGCGAAGACGTGCCCTTGGCCATCGAGCGCGCCTACCACTTAGCGATGACGCCGCCGCGCGGGCCGGTGCTCGTGAGCGTGCCGGCCGACGACTGGGCGCGCCTGTGCGAGCCGCTGCCGCCGCGCCGCGTGAGCCAGGCGCTGCGGCCCGATCCGGCCAC